>NZ_JBYTAG010000013.1:0-114872 GCF_058787995.1 Cupriavidus sp. FW305-27 | reverse complement strand
GCCGGGCAAGTGCCCGGCCTCGCGCGCCAGCATGCGGCCAGCGGCCGCAGCCAGGGTCAGGCTTCCATCACTTCGCCGAAGCGCTGCAGGTGGTAGTCGCTGTCGCCCAGCAACTGGTCCAGCATGGTCAGGCGCTTGAAGTAGTCGCCCACGGACAGCTCATCGGTCATGCCCATGCCGCCATGCAGCTGCACGGCCTGCTGGCCGACGAAGCGCCCGGCGCGGGCCAGCGTCACCTTGGCCGCGGACAGCATGCGGCGGCGCGCGGCGGGATCGGCCTCGTCCAGCGCCTGGACTGCGACGTAGGCCATCGACAGTGCCAGCTCCTTCTGCACCAGCATGTCGGCCATGCGGTGCTGCAGTGCCTGGAAGCTGGCCAGCGGCTTGCCGAACTGCTGGCGCGTGCCCAGGTACTCGGCGGTGATCTCGATCAGCTTTTCCATGGCGCCGGCGCCCTCGGCGCACAGCGCGGCAACGCCGTGCTCAAGGCCCACGCCCAGCGCGGCCAGGCCGTCGGCGGGCTGGCCCACCAGCGCGTTGGCCGGCACCGTCACGTCCTGCAGCGACAGGTCGGCGGCGCGCAGGCCGTCGACGGTCGGGTAGGCGGTGACGCCCAGGCCCTTGCTGTCGCGCGGCACCAGGAACAACGCAATCTCATTGCTGCCGGCCACGCGCGCGGTCAGCAGGTAGGCGTCGGCGGCGGCGCCGTGCCAGACCACGCTCTTGATGCCGTTGAGCACGTAGCCGTCGCCGCTGCGCTCGGCGCTGGCGCGGGCCGATTCCGGGCGGTAGCGGGTGGTCGGCTCCAGGTAGGCCAGCGTGACGATGCGCTCGCCCGAGGCGATCGCGGGCAGCCATTGTTCCTTCTGCGCGGCGCTGCCGTGGGCGGCCAGGATGGCCGCGGCCATCACGCCGCTGGGCGTGACCGGCTCCAGCACCAGGCCGCGGCCCAGTTCGCGCTGCACCACCAGCTGGCTGGCGGGGCCTTCGCCGAAGCCGCCGAAGTCGGCCGGCACGGTCAGGCCCAGCACGCCCATTTCAGCGAGCTTGTTCCACACGCCGCGATCCAGGCTCTCGCCTGCGCGCGCGCTCTTGCGGCGGGCCTCGAAGGTGTATTCGGTATCGATGAAGCGACGCAGGCTGTCCGCCAGCATCTGTTGCTCTTCGCTGTAGGTGAAGTCCATGTCAGCTATCCCTTCAGAAACCCAGGATCATCTTGGAGATGATGTTCTTCTGCACTTCGGTCGCGCCGCCGTAGATCGAGGTCTTGCGCATGTCGTAGTAGGTGGAGGCGGCAGGGGCGGCCCAGTCGGGGCCCGCCACCGGCTGCGTCGCGCCCGGCTCAAGCCAGTCCGGCGAATACGGCCAGGCGTTGGGGCCGGCCACTTCCATCATCAGCATGCCCAGGTCCTGCTGCACCTCGGAGCCGCGGATCTTGACGATCGAGGCCTCGGGGCCGGGGGTGCCGGCGGCCTGCGTGGCGACGCGAAGCAGCAGCATTTCCAGCGCCATGATGTCCATCTCGACGCGGGCGATCTTGTCGCGCATGCGCACGTCTTCGATCAGCGGGCGGCCGGCGCCGTCGGTGGCCTGGCTGGCGTAGTGCTTGAGCAGGCGCAGCTCGCGGTGGCAGTGGCCGATGCCGGCAATGCCGGTGCGCTCATGGCCGAGCAGGTACTTGGCATAGGTCCAGGCGCGGTTCTCTTCGCCGACCAGGTTCCCGACCGGCACTTCCACGTCTTCGAACCAGGTCTCGTTGACGTCATGGCCGCCGTCGAGCGTCTTGATCGGGCGCACCGTCACGCCGGGCGACTTCATGTCGATCAGCAGCATCGAGATGCCTTCCTGGGCCTTGGCCTCCGGGTCGGTGCGCACCAGGCAGAAGATCCAGTCGGCAAAGTGGGCCATGGTGGTCCAGGTCTTCTGGCCGTTGACGATGTACTTGTCGCCCTTGCGCACCGCGCGCGTCTTCAGCGAGGCCAGGTCGGAACCCGAGCCCGGCTCGGAGTAGCCCTGGCACCAGAAGTCGTCGATATTGGGGATGCGCGGCAGGAAGCGCTGCTGCATCTCGGGGCTGGCGTACTTCATCAGCACCGGCCCGATCATGGTCAGGCCGAACGGCAGCAGGCGCGGCGCGCCGGCGCGGAAGGTCTCGATCTCGAAGATCAGGCGCTGCAGCGCGGTCCAGCCGGTGCCGCCCCATTGCCTGGGCCAGGTCGGCGCACCCCAGCCGCGCGCCTGCAGGATGCGGTGCCAGCGGATGTAGTCGTCCTTTTCCACGCGCTGGTGGTTGAGAACCTTGTTGCGGATGTCTTCCGGCAGGCTGGCCTGCGCGAATGCGCGGACCTCCTCGCGGAAGGCCTGTTCCTCGGCGGTGAAACGCAAATCCATCTGAATGTCCCCTGTGGTACGCGGGCCGCGCGGCGCTTCTTGCCCTGTCTGGTTGTGCAGTGCGTCAAAGCGGCGGCCCTCACTGTGCCGGCCGATTGTAGGGGCCGGGCGCGATTCTTTGCTTCATCAATGATAAAGCCGTCCTTCGTGGAGGCGGAACCACCTGCGCCGGGTGGTGGCGGGGCGAACTGCGGCTGGCCAGTGGCGTTGACGAACACGGCCTTAGTGAATTCCAAATGGCTGCGGCACGGGGCTTGCAGCAAACTGATGCAGCCAGTTTCATGTGGCCGGGTGTATTCCGCCGCATATCCGAGTCAGCCTGCATCGAGAGACCCACCAGCACCATGTCTTCCTTCCGCCCCGAATACATCCACGACATCCCCCGCTACTGGGCCGCGCAGACGCCCGACGCGCCGTGCCTGCACGAGAACGGCGCCGTCATCAGCTACGGCGAGCTGTGGCGGCGCATCGAGGCCGCCCGCGACTGGCTGGCGGCGCGGGGCGTGGGCGAGGGCGACCGCGTGATGGTGGTCGGCGAGAACTGCAACGAGATGGTGGTCACGCTGTTCGCCAGCAGCCTGCTGCATGCCTGGCCGATCCAGGTCAATGCGCGCCTGTCCGCGCGCGAGATCGACAATATCCGCGATCATGCGCAGCCGGCGCTGGTGCTGTTCACCGGCCATGTCTCCGACGTGGCCGCGGCGCACGGCGAGCGGCTGGGCGCACAGGCCACCGGCTGCGCGGTGTTCGACGCTGGCATGCGGGTGGTGCGCGCGGCCACCGCGCCGCAGCGCGAGCCGGCCGGGCTGGCCCGCAGCGTCGCCACGCTGATCTATACCTCCGGCACCACCGGCGCGCCCAAGGGCGTGATGGTGCCGCATGCGGGCCTGACCCAGTTTGCGCGCATCTCTGCCACCTCGCGCGACATGGGCCCGGCCGACGTGGCCTACGGCGCCTTGCCGATGTCGCATATCTTCGGCATTGCCACGGTGCTGATGGCCACGCTGTATGCGGGCGCCAGCCTGTTCCTGCGCCCGCGCTTCGACGCCAATGAAGTGTTCGAGTCGCTGGCATCGCCCGGCGTCACCATCCTGCAGGGCGTGCCGACCATGTTCACGCGCATCATGGCGGTGGCGCCCACCGTCGGCGCGAAGCCCGGCGCCTATCCGCGCCTGCGCTACCTCTATACCGGCGGCGCGCCGCTGGACCCCACGCTCAAGCGCGAGGTCGAAACCCTGTTCGGCCAGGCGCTGCACCATGGCTACGGCATCACCGAATACGCCGGCTCGCTCTTCATCACGCGCATGGAAGCCCCGCGCGCCGACTGCTCGGCCGGCTATATCGTCGAAGGCGTCGAGATCGAGATCACCGATGCCGAAGGCAAGCTGCTTCCCGCCGGCGAGCGCGGCCAGATCCGCGTGCGCGGCCCGGGCGTGATGCTGGGCTACTACCGCAACCCCGAGCAGACCGCCGAGGCGCTGCTGCCCGGCGGCTGGCTCAATACCGGCGACCTGGGCTACCTGGATGCCGACGGCGCGCTGTTTATCTCCGGCCGCTCCAAGGACCTGATCATCCGCTCCGGCTTCAACGTCTACCCGATCGAGGTCGAGTCTGTGATCAATGCCTTCCCGGGCGTGCGCCAGTCGGCCGTGGTCGGACGCACCACCGGCGACGGCAACGAGGAAGTGGTGGCCTTCATTGAAATGCAGGACGGCGCCGAGCTTGACCGCAAGGCGCTGGACACCTACCTGCGCGAGAGCCTGGCCCCGTACAAGCGCCCGGCCGAGGTCCGCACCGTCGACGTGATTCCGACCACGGCGAGCGGCAAGCTGCTCAAGCAGCCGCTGCGCGCCATGCTCGATTAAGCGCCCGCCGGGCCCGCCGGCCCCGGGCAATATCAGCCATACCTGGAGGAGACAATAATGAAGACATGGACGACACTGGCAGCCCTGACCGCCACGCTGCTGCTGCAGGGCGCGGCGTGGGCCGCCGACGCCTACCCGTCGCGGCCGATCAAGCTGCTGGTGGGTTACGCGCCCGGCGGCCCGGTCGACACAGCCGCGCGCATCTATGCCGAGCAACTCGGGCGCGTGCTCAAGCAGCCGGTGGTGGTGGATAACCGCGCGGGCGCCAGCGGCGCGATCGCCGCCGACATGACCGCCAAGGCGGCGCCGGACGGCTACACGCTGTATTTCGTCGCCAGCCCGACCATGACCATGACGCCGCTGATCCAGCACTCGGTCAATTTCAATCCGGTCAAGGACTTTACCTACATCGGCCTGATCACCGATTACACCAACGTGCTGCTGGTGAACAAGGACTTCCCGGCGAAGAACGTGGGCGAGCTGGTCGACTATGCGCGCAAGCATCCTGAGGGGGTCTCGTTCGGCTCGGCCGGCATTGGGGCATCGAACCACCTGTCCGCGGAATTGCTGGCTCAAATGAACAGCGTGAAGATGCTGCATGTGCCGTACAAGGGCAATGCGCCGGCCATGGCTGACGTGATGAGCGGCAAGGTCACGTTCATGTTCGATATTACCGGCACGGCCATCGGGCATATCAATGGCGGCAAGGTGCGGGCGCTGGCGGTCACGTCGAAGACCCGCAACCCGGCGCTGCCGAACGTGCCGACCATGATCGAGTCGGGGCAGAAGGACTATGACCTGACCGGCTGGTATGCGCTGGTGGGGCCGCAGAAGCTGCCGGCTGATGTGGTCGACAAGCTGGTCAAGGCGCAGAAGGCGGTTGGGGAGGATGCTGCTTTCCGGCAACGGATGACGGCTGGGGGGTATGACGTGAATATCAGCACGCCGAAGGCGCTGGGAGATCGGATTCAGCGGGAGCTGGCGCTTTGGGGTGGGGTGGTGAAGGCGGCGAAGATTCAGGCGGATTGAGGGGGGAGGGGCTTGGGGGCTGGTTCGATGTTGTTGTAGGTCGACGGCCCTGTTCCGCCCTGCTGGGCGGGTCACTTTCTGTCCGAGCGACAGAAAGCGACTCGCCCCTTTAGGGGCGAAACCGGGGCCTCTCCAAGAGCCACCACCACAAATCTGCCGAAATACCTTCTTGAATGCCATCAAGGCATCGCCTGTGAGCCGTGATGCGTGCCTTCGCCAAGGCGTGGAGTTCTCCGCTCTGTGGATGTCGGCAACTGACGCTCAACTTAGCGTATCGATCCTTCACAATCTGCGCCTTGATTGTGAACGGCAGGGTTCTCTAGACTGGATGGGCTGCTAATACAGCAGGAGCCGGGAGTGAGAACCCGATCAACGTTACCTCCTCTTCTACGCTATGGAGGTCAGCAATGTCCCAATCCGGCATTGAACCCGACGCCTTCACCCCGCCCCGACTCGATGATTCCCTTTCGCGGTTCAGTCCCGAAACCCGCCGCGCAGCGCGTGAGGACGCGCTGCCTGTTCCTCGGCAACTCTTGCTATTGAATCTCTTGGATCAAGCCGATGCGGTTGCGCGAGGCACGGCCTGCGTACTGACGTTGGTTACGCACAGCGAATGTGACGCACAGGAAGAGGGGAGCGTAGCCTTGCAGCCGGTTACGTTGGAGCCTTGCGAGCGCTCTGCCGGGCCTCCCTTGGATTGCTGGCCGACAGGGTAGAAGAAGTCGCGGAGGGAATTGAGGAGGCGATGGTCGGGTAACCAATCGCGGTCGGTCGCTGATTCACTGAGATGGCAGGTCCCGCTGGTGTCAATTGTGGGCACCGCAGGACTTGACCGACCGTTTGTGTGCCCCCTCTCCCGCAAGCGGGAGAGGGGAGCAAACCAGCGGAGCAGATAAGGCTTCAGGCTCTTAACTTTCCACTTCCGCCCACCCCTGCATCGCCTGCCCGCCGGCATCGTCCCCCGTCCACAGCACCAGCCGCCCAGCCTGCGCCGGATCAGCCGCGCCGCCAACGATGATGGTGTCCTGGTCGAACAGCGGCGCCAGGCCGCGGAAGCCAAAGCGGCGCACGCGCGCCTGCGGTTGCTCGCGCGCCACCAGGTCCAGCATCAGCATGGCCTGCATCGGCCCGTGCACCACCAGGCCGGGGTAGCCCTCGACCTCGCGCGTGTACTGGCGGTCATAGTGGATGCGGTGGCCGTTGAAGGTCAGTGCCGAGTAGCGGAACAGCATCACCGGATCTGCCTGCAGCGTGCGCTGCCACTGCGCGGCCTGCTCCAGGCGCGGGCGCGGCGGCTGCGGCCTGGACGGGTCGGGCATGGCGCGGTAGACGATATCGTGGCGCTCGTTGACCGCGGTCTTGCCGTTGACGGTCAGCTCGTGATCGACGGCGACAAACCACAGTTCACCGGTGCGCCCGGTCTTGTACTGCACGTCCTTGATGGTGGAGGTGCGCGTGACGGTATCGCCGATATGCAGCGGATGGCTGAAGCTCAGTTCGCTGCCGGCCCACATGCGGCGCGGCAGCGGCACCGGCGGCATGAAGCCGCCGAGGGTGGGATGGCCGTCGCGTCCCAGTTCACGCTGCGGCGCGCGCGGCAGGAAGTAGAGCCAGTGCCACAGCGGCGGCAGCGGGCCGGCGGCGACGGCCTCGGGGTCGAGGTCGAAGGTGGCGGCGAGGCCGATCACCGGTTCCGGCGACAGCGTTTCGGTGCGCGATTCGCTGCGGCCGATCCAGCCGCGCAGGCGTTCGAGTTCAGGAGTGGCGTCAGTCATGACAGTAAGCCTTGTAATGCGTGAAAGTGGCCGGAAGGCGGGTTATTGCGCCAGTGCCAGCAGCCGGCGGGCCTGCTCGATCACGGGCCGGTCGACCATCTTGCCATCGACCTGCACTGCATGGCTGCCGCTGGCGGTAGCTTCCAGCACGCGGCGGGCCCAGTCGAGCTGCTCGGGGCTGGGCAGGAAGCCTGCGCGCGCCGCGCCCAGCTGGGCCGGGTGGATGCAGAGCTTGCCGGCAAAGCCGAGTTCGCGCGCATAGGCAACGTCGCTGGCCAGCACGGCTTCGTCTTTCAGTGCGGTGGTCACGCCGTCGACCGGCGGCGGCAGCCCGGCCACGCGTGAGGCCAGCACGATGCGCGCGCGTGCAAAGGCGAGCGCATCGCGCGTATGGCTGCAGCCCAGGTCGACCGCATAGTCGAGCGAGCCGAAGGCAAGACGTGCCACGCCGGTGGCGGTGGCCACGGCGTCGATCTGATGCAGGCCCAGCGCGGTTTCGATGATCGCGACCAGTTCGCCCTGCGGGTTGATCGCGTGCAGGGCCTGCGCGATGGTGGCCAGCGCGGCGGCATCTTCTGCCTTGGGCACCAGCAGGCCTGCCAGCGCGGTACCCGGGGGCAGCGCGCGCAGCCAGGCCAGGTCGGCGGCAAAGGACGGCGAGGCGCTGTCGTTGATGCGGACAAAGGCATTGGCCGCGGGCAGTCCGGCCAGCCACGCGGCGATGGCTGCGCGCGCGGCGGGCTTGGCGTCCGGATGGACCGCGTCCTCGAGGTCCAGGATCATCACATCGGGGCCGGCGGCAGCGGCCTTGTCGAAGCGTTCCGGCCGGTCGCCCGGCACGAACAGGTAGGTGACTGCAGTGGACATGTCTTGGTCCTCAGCCTGCGGCGGGCAGCCAGTCGTTGACGTTCGGGGCCTGCTCCAGCGCCCACACGCGCTGGATGATGGCGCGCATCTCGGCCTCGCTCGCGCCGTGGCGGAACGCGCCCAGCTGCAGCGCCTTCGCTTCCAGTTCCGGGCGCGACAGGGTGTTGTCGGGATCGCCCTTGGGCACGTCGACCCGCGCCGCCAGTGTGCGGCCGTCGGTGGTCGTGACGGTAACGCGGCCGATCCACTGGCGAGGGTAGGCGGCGTTGATCTCGGCATCCAGTTCCATGCCGACCTTGCCGCGGAAGGCGGTCACCTTCGGGTCCTGCAGCGCATGCTGCTCGAACTCGCCCAGACCCGCATGGCCGTGCACGGCCACCAGCCCCAGCACCGTGCCCATCGAGAACTTGGCCTGGTGGATGGTGGTGGGGTTGACCACCGGGCCGAGCACGTCGATGGCGCCCTGGTGCACGTGCGTGGTGACGCTGGCGACCTGGTCGGCGCCGATGCCTTCGCGCTGCATCAGAGCCTTGAGCGCATCGGCGGCCGGGTGCGTGTGGCGGCATGAGGCGAAGAACTTGAACGAGGTCTCGGCGGTGGCCCAGCGCGTGCCCAGGCCGTCGGTCAGGCAGGCGGGGTTGGCATCGCTGGACATGCCGGCGGCCATGCCCTGTGCGCCTTCCAGGATCTGCTTCGCGCCGGTGAAGCCGGCGCGCGCGAGCCAGGCTGACTGCAGTCCATCGGCCGCGGCCTTGGCGGTATGCAGCTGCTTGGAGTCGGCGGCGTCGCGCAGGAATTCCCACAGGCCCGCGGCCTGCGTGCCGGCCGAGCCCAGTGCCTGGTTGATGCCTTCGGCATCCAGGCCGTAGAGCTTGGCCACAGCCGCGGCGGCGGCCAGCGTGCCCACCGTGCCGGTGGTGTGGAACACGCGGTAGTGCGAACGGCCCATGAATTCGCCGATGCGGATGCCGGCCTCATAACCGGCGATCGAAGCCAGCAGCACTTCGGCGCCGGTCTTGCCCTCGGCCTGCGCGGCTGCCACCACGGCAGGGAACACCACCGCGGCGGGGTGCAGCACCGAGCTGTTGTGCACGTCGTCCTGCTCGACCACGTGCGAGGAGGCGCCGTTGATCAGCGCGGCAAAGTAGGGCGAGGTGCGGCGGCGGTCCACCAGCACTTCGGCGCCGCCTTGCGCCGGGCCCATGGCCGCGGCGAACTCCTGCAGCTTGCGCACGGCGGGGGCATCCTTGCCGGCGATGGCCGAGGCGATCCAGTCCAGGAACAGGTCCTTGGTGCGCTCGATCACGGGCGCGGGCACGTCGGCCAGCTTGAGGTCGGCCAGGAAGTCGCACAGCTGGCGGGTCGGGTAGGTGTTGTCTGCGGGTTGGCTCATGCCGGCTCCGGAGATTGAGTAGGGGCTTGCGGGAAAAGGAAAAAGCGCCCGGTCTTCCCGGGCGCCGGCATTGGCTCAGATGGTCTGCTGGTCCGCCAGCGCGGCGATGTCGCTGTCGGCGTAGCCTAGCTCGGCCAGGATCTGGCGGCTGTGCGCGCCCAGCGCGGGCACATCGCCCATCACCGGCTCCACGCCCGACAGGTTGGCCGGCGGCAGCAGTGCGCCGATGGTGCCCCCGGGCACCGCGACTTCGCGCCAGCGGTTGCGGGCGGCCAGCTGCGGGTGGTTCCAGACGGCTTCGATATCGTTCATCGGCGCGTTGGCGATCTGGGCGGCGTCAAGCAGCGCCTCCGCCTGCGACACGGTCATCGCGGCAAAGCGCTGCTCGATGATTGTGGTCATCGCGGGGCGGTTCTTGACGCGGCCTGAGTTGGTGGCGAAGCGCTCGTCCTGCAGCAGCTCGGGCTGCTCCAGCACCTTCTCGCAGAAGGCACGCCATTCGCGCTCGTTCTGCAGGCCGAAGATCACGCTGCCGCCGTCGCCGGTGCGGTGCACGCCGTACGGGGCGATGGCCGGGTGCGAGGCGCCGAAGCGCGCCGGCGGCGTGCCGCCGTAGTGGCCGAAGTAGAGTGCGTAGCCCATCCATTCAGACAGTGCTTCGAGCATGGTGACTTCCACGCGCACGCCCTCGCCGGTGCGCCCGCGCTGCAGCAGCGCCGACAGGATGCCGGTGTAGGCGTACATGCCGGCGGCGATGTCGGCAATCGAGATACCCGCGCGCGAGGGCTCGTCGGGGCCGCCGGTGATGCCGATCAGGCCGGCGGCGGCCTGGATCAGCAGGTCATAGGCCTTCTTGTCGCGATAGGGGCCGGCATCGCCATAGCCCGAGATATCGCACACGATCAGCTTGCCGTAGCGGGCGTGCAGGGTGTCGAAGTCCAGGCCCATGCGCGCGGCGGCGCCGGGGGCCAGGTTCTGCACCAGCACGTCGGCATCGGCCAGCAACTGGTGCAGCACCTTCTGCGCGGCTTCCTGCTTCAGGTCCAGCGTCAGGCTTTCCTTGCCGCGGTTGAGCCAGACGAAGTGCGAGGCCTGGCCATGCACGGTCTCGTCATAGCCGCGGGCAAAGTCGCCCGCGCCGGGGCGCTCGACCTTGATCACGCGCGCGCCCAGGTCGGCCAGCTGGCGCGTGGCGAAGGGAGCGGCCACGGCGTGCTCGAGCGAGACCACGTGGATGCCGTCGAGCGGACGGATGCCTTTGGGGGAATGGGACATGTAGGGCCTTAGAACGAACGCGGCAGCTCGAGCACATGCTCGGCCACGTAGGACAGGATCAGGTTGGTCGAGATCGGCGCCACCTGGTACAGGCGCGTCTCGCGGAATTTGCGTTCGATGTCGTACTCGGCGGCAAAGCCGAAGCCGCCGTGCGTCTGCAGGCAGACGTTGGCCGCTTCCCACGACGCGTCGGCGGCCAGCAGCTTGGAGATATTGGCTTCCTTGCCGCATGGCTTGCCGGCGTCGAACAATTGCGCGGCCTTGTAGCGCATCAAGCTGGCGGCCTCGACATTGATGTAGGAGCGCGCGATCGGGAACTGCACGGCCTGGTTCTGGCCGATGGGGCGGTCGAACACGATGCGGTCGCGCGCATAGTTGCTGGCGCGCTCGACAAACCAGTAGCCGTCGCCGATGCACTCGGCGGCGATCAGGATGCGCTCGGCGTTGAGGCCATCAAGGATGTACTTCAGGCCCTTGCCTTCCTCGCCGATCAGGTTTCCGGCGGGGACTTCGAGGTTGTCGAAAAACAGCTCGTTGGTCTCGTGGTTGACCATGTTGCGGATCGGCTTGACCGTCAGGCCCTTGCCGATGGCATCACGCAGGTCCACCACAAACACCGACAGGCCCTCGGACTTGCGCTTGACCTGGTCCAGCGGCGTGGTGCGTGCCAGCAGCAGCATCAGGTCCGAATGCTGCACGCGCGAAATCCATACCTTCTGGCCATTGACGATGTACTTGTCGCCCTGGCGCACCGCGGTGGTCTTGAGCTTGGTGGTGTCGGTGCCGGTGGTGGGCTCGGTCACGGCCATCGACTGCATGCGCAGCTCGCCCGAGGCGATGCCCGGCAGCCAGCGCTGTTTCTGCGCTTCCGAGCCGTGGCGCAGCAGGCAGCCCATTACGTACATCTGGCCGTGGCAGGCGCCGGAATTGCCGCCGCTGCGGTTGATTTCCTCCATGATGACCGAGGCGGCTGTCAGCGACAGGCCCGAGCCGCCATAGGCTTCGGGGATCAGCGCTGACAGCCAGCCCGCCTGGGTCAGAGCCTGGACAAAGGTCTCAGGAAAGGCGTTCTGCTCTTCCACCCGTTGCCAGTACGCCGAATCGAAGCCGGCACAGAGGTCGCGCACCGCTTCGCGGATTTCGGGGTAGAGCTGGTCTGGATCCTGATGTGCGTGCATGGGGTAGCCCCGCTCGGATTGAATGGGGCCATTATTCCCGAGCCCCCGGCACGCTGAAATTCGGATTTGCGAAAGAGCGGCTTAGGTGGGCCGGAAGCGGGGGGGGGCCGGAAGCTGCATGCGGCGCCGGGGCGCCCGCAGTTGCGCAAGAGGCCGGCGCAGCGGCCTCTTGCGCGGGGATGGCTGGCAGGCCGGGCCTGGGAATCAGTGCATGAAGAGCCAGATCAGGACCAGGATGAAGGCCGGGACGCCAAGTAGCCAGGCAAGGATATAGGGCATGGTGCAACTCCTGTCGATGACGGTAATCGGTGATTCCAATATAGGAATGCCGTCATGGCGGCACTGTCGGCGAGCTTCCGCTTGCGGTGTAGGACGCAGCCGCAAGCGCCTGGCGGACGGCCCGCGCGGTGTGGCGCGAGCGCCTTGGGGCCCGCCGGCCCGGTTGCCGGCAGGCCATCCCGTGCTACGCTCAGGTCTGTACCCAAGCACCCGGAGACGAGCCATGGACGGGGTCTGGTCCGAGATCTACAGTGTCTTGCGCGCCGAGTTCGCCGATGTGCCGGACGCTGGCGAGGCCACCCGCATCCTGGCACGCCTGTTCATGGCAGTGTTGCTGGGCGGCCTGATCGGCTATCAGCGCGAGGCCTCCGGCAAGGCAGCGGGGCTGCGCACCCATATGCTGGTGGCGCTGGGCTCGGCGCTGTTCGTGCTGGTGCCGCTGCAGGCAGGGACGCCGCTGGCCGACATCAGCCGCGTGCTGCAGGGGCTGATTGCCGGCATCGGCTTCCTTGGCGCCGGCGCGATCCTGAAGCACAGCGACGAAGCTCACATCCAGGGCCTGACCACCGCGGCCAGCATCTGGATGGTCGCGGCCATCGGCGTGGCTGCCGGCCTGGGTCGCGATACCACCGCGGTGATCGCCACCATTTTCACGCTGGTCATCCTGCAGGTCCTGCAGCGCTGGAAATAGCGCACCCGCGCCCGGTGCATCCGGCACGCCGTGCCGCCCGGCGTGCGCCGGTCTGTTCGCTTGCCCGCCAATTTGCGTCATTTCCCACAGTAATGCGCGCCAGCGCACGCTGCCCGCGCGCGCTGCGCCCTATGCTGTGGCACAGGTTGCGCCGCGATCCACAGGCGCGGCCGTGGCAGAGCAGGGGGAGGCAGCCATGAAATCATCGATCCGTGACGATGCGGCGCTGGCCGCATTCGTGGGGCCGCGTTATGCGTACTACAGCCAGCGCTGGTCCCTGGCAGAGGCACGCGGCGGCATGTCGTGGAACTGGGCGGCGTGCCTGCTGGGGCCGTTCTGGATGGCCTACCGGCGCATGTACTGGCAGGTGGGGGTCTATGCGCTGATCGTCTGCGCCGAACCGGTGCTGCACGCGCTGTTCGGGCTGAAGATGCCGCTGGCGGTCCGGCCGATGCTGTATGCCATGGCGCTGCTGCTGGGCATGTATGGCAACCAGATCTACCGCTGGCATGCCGAGGCGACCATCCGGCACCTGCGCGAGTACCATTTCTCACCGGAACTGGTGCACGACTCGCTGGCGCGCTGTGGCCGCACCAGCTGGCCCGGTGTGTTCGCCATGGGCCTGCTGCTGGTGGTGATGGCGGTGTCGCTGAGCCCGCTGGCGGGGCTGGTGGTGCAGGGCGGCGGGCTGGCCGCCGGCTGAACGGTCGGCGGCTTCCCTGATTTACACGGGCTCGCGCGCCGCGTCGACCAGGTACTGGATCAGGGTTTCGGCAAACTGGGGCAGTTCGCGCCCCGGGCGGCGCACCAGGCGCAGCTCGCGCTTGGCCCATTCGTCTTCCAGCTGGATAAAGCGCAGCACCTTGCGGCTGGCGTAGCGGCGCGCGCAGCTGTTGGGCACGATGGCGATGCCCGCGCCGGCCTCGACCATGCGGCATACGGCATCGAAGCTGCCCACCTGGATGCGCAGGCTGATGCGCTTGCCCATGCCGCCGGCGATGCGGTCCAGGAACGACTGGATCGCGCTGAACTGGTTCAGGCCGACAAAGCGGCAGGTATCGAGCAGGTCGGCGAAATGCAGCCGCTTGAAGGCCGGCAGCGGGTGGTTGACGGGGGCGATCACGATCAGCTCATCGCTGCACAGATGCATCGCGTCCAGGTCCTGGGTGGCGACTTCACCGGCCACGATGCCCAGGTCGGCGGCGCCGGCGCTGATGGCCGAGACGATTTCCTGCGACAGGTGCTCTTCCAGCTCGATGTCCACGTCCGGGTTCTCGCTCAGGAAGCGCGATACGCCGGTGGCCAGGAACGAGTTGGTGGCGGTGGTGTTGGCCAGCAGCCGCACCCGGCCCTTGACGCCCTTGGCATAGGGCCGCAGGTCGGCGTGCAGGCATTCCAGTTCGCGGAAGACCTCGCGCGCGTGGCGCAGCAGCGCATCGCCCGCCGGCGTCAGGCGCACCCCCTTGACCTGGCGGATCAGCAATTGTGTCTGGAACGCCTCTTCCAGTTGCTTGATCCGGGTGCTGGCCGCGGGCAGCGACAGGAAGCTGCGTTCGGCCGCGCGGGTCAGGTTCTCCGTCTCGCCAACGTTCAGGAAGAGGCGGAGGTCGGTCAGGTCGTAATGCATGGGCTTCCGTCAGGCCAAAGGCCAGTTTTGTGATTCGTGAATTCCAAAGTCTCGGCCGTCAATTTATCGTATCCACTGCGGCGTGGACATCCGGATTGACCGCACCGGCGGGCGAATGCCCGCGGCGCAGGGGTGTTTCGCCGGGTTTGCGGTCGGTGACCGCACAAAAAGTATTCAGAGGAGCAACGCAATGAGCGGTTTGATGGCAGGCAAGGTCGCGCTGGTGACGGGCGCAGGTGGTGGAATCGGGCGCGGCATTGCGCTGGCACTGGCCGCCGCCGGCGCCAAGGTGGTGGTCAACGACCTCGGCGTGTCGATGACCGGCGAGGGCGGCGACGCCGGCCCCGCTCAGCGCGTGGTGGAGGAAATCCGCGCCGCCGGCGGCGAGGCCGTGGCCAATACCGACAGCGTGTCGACCTGGAACGGCGCCAATGCCATCGTGCAATGCGCGCTGGACAACTTCGGCCGCATCGACGCCGTGGTCAACAACGCCGGCAACCTGCGCGACCGCATGTTCTTCAAGATGAATGAAGAAGAATGGCGCTCGGTGATCGACGTGCACCTGCACGGCACCTTCTTCGTCAGCCGCGCCGCGGCCAGCTACTTCAAGGACCAGGAGAGCGGCGCCTACGTGCACATGACCTCGACCTCGGGCCTGATCGGCAACCTGGGCCAGGCCAACTACTCGGCGGCCAAGCTGGGCATTGCCGCGCTGTCCAAGTCGATCGCGCTGGACATGCAGCGCTTCAATGTGCGCTCGAACTGCATCGCGCCGTTCGCCTGGAGCCGCATGACCAGCTCGATCCCGGCCGAAACGCCGGAAGAGAAAGCGCGCGTGGCCAAGCTGCAGAAGATGGAAGCCGGCAAGATCGCGCCGGTGGCGGTCTACCTTGCCAGCCCGGCCGCCAGCGAAGTCAACGGCCAGATCTTCGCGGTGCGTGCCAACGAGATCATCCTGATGAGCCAGCCGCGCCCGGTGCGCTCGGTGCACATGAGCGATGGCTGGACGCCTGAAACCGTGGGCGAGATCGCCATGCCGGCGATGCGCAACAGCTTCTTCAAGCTGGAGCGTTCGCCCGATGTGATCAGCTGGGACCCGATCTGATGGCGGGCAGCCAGGCCGCGGCGCACGGCGCGCTTGCCGGCGTGCGGGTGCTGGACCTGTCGCGCATCCTGGCCGGTCCCTGGTGCGCGCAGAACCTGGCGGACCTGGGCGCCGAAGTCATCAAGGTGGAGCGGCCCGGCGCGGGCGACGACACCCGTTCGTGGGGGCCGCCCTGGCTGCCCGGTGCGGACGGGCAGCCGTCGCGCGACGCCACCTACTTTGCCGGCGCCAACCGCGGCAAGCAGTCGGTGACGCTCGATATCGCCAGCCCGCAAGGGCAGGAGATTGTGCGCGAACTGGTGGCCAAGTCGCAGATCGTGCTGGAGAACTACAAGGTCGGCGACCTGAAGCGCTACGGGCTGGACTATGACAGCCTCAAGGCGGTCAACCCGTCCATCGTCTACTGCTCGATCACGGGCTACGGCCAGACCGGGCCGAGCGCGCACAAGCCCGGCTATGACTTCATCTTCCAGGGCCTGGGCGGCCTGATGAGCGTCACCGGCGAGCGCGACGACCTGCCCGGCGGCGGGCCGCAGAAGGTGGGCGTGGCGGTGGTCGACATGCTTACCGGCATGTATGCCACCGTGGCCGTGCTGGCCGCGTTGCGCCATGCCGAGCGCACCGGCGAGGGCCAGCATATCGACATGGCGCTGCTCGATGCGGTGGTGGCGGTCGGCGCCACGCCGATCATCGCCCAGCGCGTGACCGGCAAGGCCATGCCGCGCTACGGCAATGCGCACGCCAATATGGTGCCCTACCATGTGTTCGCCACCGCCGACGGCTACATGATCGTGGCGGCCGGTAACGACGGGCAGTGGCAGGCGTATTGCCGCGGCGTCGAGCGTCCCGACCTGGCCGCCGACGAGCGCTTTGCCACCGGCCCCGGCCGCATCATCCATCGCGACACGCTGGTGCCGCTGCTCGAGGCGCATATGCGCACGCGGCCGACGGCGCACTGGGTGCAGGCGCTGGAAGCGCAGGGCATCCCGTGCGGGCCGATCAACGACTACGGCCAGGTGCTGGAAGACCCGCAGGTGCGGCATCGCGAGCTGCAGGTCGACCTGGTGCGCGACGACGGCAGCCTGTGCCCGACCGTCAAGAGCCCGTTGCGGCTGTCGGCAACCCCGGTGCAATACGACGCACCGCCGCCGCGGCTGGGCGAGCATACCGAACAGGTGCTGGAATCGGTGCTGGGTATGTCGGCCGAGCGCATCGCCAGGCTGCGCGAGCAAGGCGTGGTCTGATTGGTGACGGATGCCTGGCAGGCAACTGCCGGGCACTGCCTGCTTCCGGGCGGATCACCAGGCCTCTGCACAAAGTCCCCCCATCGCCTAGGCTGTCTGGGTAGCGGCCCGAACCGTGATTCCCGGGTTCCCCACAGGAGACAGCCATGAACGAAGAGACCTTCAACCTCAGCATCCGCAAGTTCCTGAAGGTGGTCGGCGTCAGCTCACAGCGCGAGATCGAACAGGCGATAGCCAGGGCCATGGCCGACGGTACCATCGCCGGCAACGAGCACTTGCCGGTGTCGGTGACGCTGGAACTGGCGGGTGTCAAGCTCCAGGCGCGCTTCGAGGGTGAAATCCAGCTTGAGTAAGGCGGTCATGGCGGTGCTCGTCTTGGTTCTGTTTCTTGCGTGAAACGCCAAAAGGATGACCCCGCCCGGTCCTTTTGTTGCGCCATCTGATCCATCCGCAGTATGGGCGCGCAGGGCCCCTTCACATATTCTTCCCGGAAACGTCGAACCAATGGGACCGGGGGGAAACCATGGCTGGATGCAACGAGCACATGCATTGCGCAGGGGGCGCGGTATGCGCAGGCCGTGCAACGCTATGTGCGCAAGGGCGGGTCACTCGCCACGCGCCGCTCTGAAGGGCGGGGGCCGTTGCCATGCATGCCGCCGCCGCGCCCGCAAGGAACATCGAGGACACCGGCTGGAACCTGCCGGATCCGGCAGGTCGGCACGCGCGCCCCGATGATCCGCTGCTGGCGTGCCTGCTCTGGCTGGCCCGGCGCTTCCAGCGGCCAGTCGCGGCCGAAGCCCTGATTGCGGGCCTGCCGCTGGAGGCGGAGCGCCTGACCCCTGCCTTGTTTCCACGCGCGGCCGCACGCGCGGGCATGTCGGCCCGGCTGGTCAAGCGCCCGCTGGGCGACATCCCGGACCTGGTGCTGCCCGCCATCCTGCTGCTCGACCAGGGCGAGGCCTGCGTAATGCTGCGCCGTGGCGACGTGGGCATGCTGCTGGTCTCGCAGCCGGAGTGGGGCGACGGCGAGCAGCCGGTCCGCCAGGAAGACCTGCTGGCCCGGTACACCGGCCATGCCATCTTTGTCCGGCCCGCGCACCGCTTCGAGGCGGCGGACGATGCCGGGCCGACGTCGCCACATGGATGGTTCTGGGGCGTGATGCGCCAGTCGTGGCCGCTCTATGGCGAGGTGCTGGTTGCCTCGCTGCTGCTCAGCCTGTTCGCGCTGGTCATGCCGCTGTTCACCATGAACGTCTATGACCGTGTGGTGCCGAACCATGCGCTGGAAACGCTGTGGGCGCTGGCCATCGGTGTGGGCCTGGTGCTTGGCTTCGAGCTGGTGATGCGCACGCTGCGGGGCTATTTTGTCGACGTAGCGGGCCGGCGCATCGATGTCACGGTCTCCGCGACGGTGTTCGAGAAGGTGCTGGGCATCGAGATGAAGGCGCGGCCGGCGTCGGTGGGCAGCCTGAGCAGCCAGCTGCATGAATTCGAGTCGGTGCGCGAGTTCCTGACCTCGGCCACCATCACGACCCTGGTCGACCTTCCGTTCGCCGCGGTCTTCATTGCGGCCATGTTCTGGGTCGGTGGCCCGCTGGCCTGGGTGCCGCTGCTGGCGGTGCCGCTGGTGATCGGCACCAGCCTGCTGCTGCAGGGACCGCTGTCGCGCGCGGTGCGCGCCAGCAGCGCCTGCGCGGCCCAGCGCCAGGCCGCACTGGTCGAAACCCTGGTGGGGCTGGAGACCGTCAAGACCAGCGGTGCCGAAGGTGCCGCCCAGCGCAAATGGGAGCAGGTGGTCGGGCAGATGGCGCAACTGGGGCTGCGCGCGCGGCTGCTCTCCGCCTGCGTGATCAACTTCTCGCTGTTCGCCCAGCAGGCCGCCACGCTGGTGGTGGTGGTGATCGGCGTCTACCTGATCGCCGACGACCGGCTGACCACGGGCGGCCTGATTGCCTGCACCATCCTTGCCGGCCGCGCGCTGGCGCCGCTGTCGCAAGTGGTGGGGCTGACCACCCGCTATCACCAGGCGCGCACCGCGCTGGCCGGTATCGACCGCATGATGGCGCTGCCCGTCGAGCGCCCGCCCGGCAAGCATTTCCTGCACCGTCCGCCGCTGCGCGGCGAGATCGAGTTCCGGCAGGTCAGCTTTCGCTATCCGGGCCGCGACATCGCGGCACTGGATGGGGTCTCGTTCCGCATTGCCAGCGGCGAGCGGGTTGGCCTGATAGGCCGCATCGGCTCAGGCAAGACCACCATCGAGAAGCTGATCCTTGGCCTGTACGCACCGGATGCCGGCACCGTGCTGGTCGACGGCGCGGAGGTGCGCCAGCTGGACCCGGCCGCGTTGCGGCGCGACATCGGCTATGTGCCGCAGGACGTGATGCTGTTCAGCGGGACGCTGCGCGACAACATCGTGATGGGCGCCCCGTACACCGACGACGAAGCGGTGCTGCGCGCGGCGCGCCTGGGCGGCGTGAGCGACTTTGTCGATCGCCTGCCGGACGGCTATGACTTGCGCCTGGGAGAGCGCGGCGAAGGCCTGTCGGGCGGCCAGCGCCAGGCCATTGCCATTGCCCGTGCCGAGTTGCTGCAGCCGCCGCTGCTGCTGCTCGACGAACCCAGCAGCGCCATGGACAACCGCACCGAGGAGCAGTTCAAGGCGCGCCTGGCCTTAGCGCTGGGCGGGCGCACGCTGATCCTGGTCACGCATCGCGGCTCGCTGCTCAGCCTGGTCGATCGCCTGATCGTGATGGACCAGGGCCGTATCGTCGCCGATGGTCCCAAGGCCGAAGTCCTGAACGCGCTCGCGGGGAGGAAGCTCCATGTCGCTTCAGCCTGATCCGCAACGCATGGGGCCAGTGCGGCGCCTGATCGCCGCGCTGAGGCCACGTGCCGACGACACCGCCTTCATGTGCGAGCGCGATGCGGCCACGATGGCGCAACCGCGCTATTTCACGCGCTGGATCCTCTGGTCCGCCCTGGTCTTCGTGCTGGTGGCGCTGGCCTGGGCCGCGCTGGCGCGGGTGGACGAGGTGGCCGTGGGCGAGGGCAAGGTGATCCCGTCGAGCCAGGTGCAGGTGGTGCAGAACCTCGAAGGCGGGATCATCGCCGAGATCATGGTGCGACCGGGGCAGGTGGTGAACAAGGACCAGCCGCTGATGCGCATCGACGATACCCGCTTCACGGCTTCATACCAGGAAGGCCGCACCAGGGACGATGCGCTGGTGGCACGCATTGCGCGCCTGAGCGCCGAGGCCGACGGCACGGCGTTCGTGGCGAGCGCGCCGGCCGATGCCGAGGGCCGCCGCTTCGTGTCCGAGGAGCGCGCGCTGTTCGAGTCACGCAAGCGCGCGTTCGATGCCAATCTCGCCGTGCTGTGCCAGCAGTCCGAGCAGCGGCGGCAGGAGCTGACCGAGAAGCGCTCGCGCGAGCAGCAACTGCGGCAGAGCCATCGGCTGGTGGCACAGGAGCTGGCCATGATGCGCCCGATGATGGCGCAGGGCGTCGTGTCCGAGGTCGACCTGCTGCGGCTGGAGCGCCAGGCCAATGACCTGAAAGGCGAGCTCGAGGCCGCGCGGCTCGCCATGCCGCGCCTGGAGGCCGCCTACCGCGAGAGCCAGCAAAAAGCCGACGAACTGGGCACGCATTATCGTGCCGAGGCCATGAAAGAGCTCAACCAGGCCAAGGCCGAACAGGCCGCGCAGAGCGCCACCAACACCGCGCTGCAGGACCGCGTCGACCGTACCCTGGTACGCGCCCCGCTTGCGGGCGTCATCAAGCAGATCAAGATCAATACCGTTGGCGGCGTGGTGCAGCCCGGCATGGATCTGCTGGAGATCGTCCCGCTGGAAGACACGCTGCTGGTAGAGGCGCGCGTGCGGCCTGCCGACATTGCCTTCCTGCGGCCCGGCCAGCCGGCGGTGGTCAAGCTGTCGGCCTATGACTTTTCGATCTATGGCGGCTTTGCCGGCACCGTGGAGCATATCAGCGCCGATACGCTGACACCGGAGCGCCCGGGCGAGCGCCCGGAAAGCTACTACCTGGTGCGCGTGCGCACGCGCGACAACCGGCCAGGCGGCAGTGCCGTGCAGGTGCCCATCCTGCCCGGCATGGTGGCGACGGTCGATGTGCTGACCGGGCAGAAGACGGTGCTCCATTACCTGCTCAAGCCCATCATCAAGACCAGGGAACTGGCGTTCCGGGAACGATAAGAGCGGGCGGTTTGCCCACGACGACAACAAGCAAGGCATGGCCAGCAGGCTGGCATTCAGGACGGAGAGTGATCATGGCAACCCTGACAGGTAGCAACGGCAGCGACAGCATCAGCGGCACCACGTCCGCCGACACCATCCTGAGCGGCAATGGCAATGACTACGTCAGCGCCGGCGATGGCAACGACTATGTCGATGCCGGCAACGGCGACGATATCGTCGAAGGCGGCAGCGGCGACGACACGCTGCTGGGCGCCAACGGCAAGGACCGGGTCTTCGGCGGGCTCGGCAATGACAACTTGTCGGGTGGCAACGGCACCGACGCGGTCTATGGCGGCGGCGGCGATGACGTGATCGGCAGCATCGACGGCTCGTCGGCGCTTTACACCGGCGACAATGGCGGCGATACGCTGTATGGCGACGGCTATGACAGCTACGCCGACTACCTGCTCGGTGCCGGCCATGAGTCAGCCCGGCCGGGTAACGACCGCATCTATGGCGGCAACGGCGACGACCTGATCTACGGGGACAACGGCAACAATGCCGCCCTGGGCGGCGACGACATCATTGCCGGTGGCAGCGGCAAGGACACCATCTACGGTGAAGGCGGCAACGACAAGATCGCCGGCGGGGCAGGCGGCGACACCCTGAGCGGCGGCAGCGGCGCCGACGTCTTTGTCTATAACGCCGTCTCCGACTCCACCGCGGCCGGCATGGATGTGATCACCGACTTCCAGCGCGGCGTGGACCACCTCGACTTGCGGCCCGTGCTGGGCGACACTGGCTTTGAATGGGGTGGCCGCCAGCCCACGGCCCACGGAGCCTGGTTCCAGCAATCGGGGGGCAATACCTATGTCTACGTGGATGTCGACGGCAATCCCGCCACGGCGGAAATGGTCATCAAGCTCAACGGCCTGCACGAACTGACCAAGTCGGACTTCGCTGGCTACGACAACCATGCGCCAACGGCAGTGGCCGATACCCACGCGATCGGCGAGAACAACTCTCCGAACCCGATCACCGGCAATGTGCTGTCGAACGACAGCGACGTCGATGCGGGGAACGTGCTGGCCGTGGCCAATCCCGGCACTTATGCCGGCCAGTACGGCACGCTGACGCTCCACGCCGACGGCAGCTACAGCTATGAGCTGGACAACGGCAATGGCCAGGTGCAGGCATTGCGGCAGGGCCAGCAAGTCCAGGACACGTTCAACTATGAGGTGTCCGACGGGCAGGCCAGCGCGGCTTCATCGCTGAGCATCCGGATTACTGGTGCCAACGATGGAGCCACGATCACGGCCTCGGACAGCGAAGACAAGGCGGTAACCGAGGCTGGCGGCGCAGGCAACACCGACCTCGGCGACGCATCCGCCAGCGGCAAGCTGACGGTCACTGACGTCGATACCGGTGAAGCGCACTTTGCCGCAGTGCCGCCGGAGAGTCTGGCAGGACAGTACGGCACCTTCAGCTTCGACAGCAACACCGGCGCCTGGAGCTACACGCTCGACAACACCAAGGCCGATGTGCTGATCGCGGGCCAGCAGGTCAGCGATTCGCTGACGGTGTCCTCCGCCGACCAGAGCGCGCAGCAGACCATCAAGGTCGACATCACCGGTGCCAACGACCACGCCACCATCTCGGCCTCGGCCAGTGAGGACAAGGCGGTCACCGAAGCCGGCGGCGCAGGCAACACCGACCTCGGCGACGCCTCCGCCAGCGGCAAGCTGACGGTTACTGACGTCGATGCCGGTGAAGCGCACTTCGCCGCGGTGGCGCCGGACAGCCTGGTCGGGCAGTACGGCACCTTCGCCTTCGACAGCAACACCGGCGCCTGGACCTATACGCTGGACAACACCATGGCCGATGCGCTGATCGCGGGCCAGCAGGTCAGTGATTCGCTGACGGTGGCTTCGGCCGACCACACGGCGCAGCAGACCATCACCGTCAACATCACCGGCGCAAACGACTACGCTACGATCACGGCTTCAGCCAGCGAGGACACCTCAGTGACCGAAGCCGGCGGGGCAGGAAATGCCATTCCCGGCGACCCCTCCGCCCGCGGCACGTTGACGGTCAACGATGTCGATACCGGCGATGCGCACTTTGCCGCCGTGCCGCCAGCGAGCCTGGTCGGCCAATACGGCGCCTTCACCTTCGATAGCGGCACCGGCGCCTGGACCTACACGCTGGACAACAGCAAGGCGCAGTCCCTCGCCGCGGGCCAGCATGTGACCGACTCGCTGTCCGTACAGTCGGCCGATCTCAGTGCCACCCAGGCGATCACCGTCAACATCACAGGTGCCAACGATGCTGCGGTGAATGCCGTTCCCCTTGCGCAGGTGGTCAACGAAGATACGCCATTGGTGTTCCGTACGGCCAGCGGCAATGCACTCAGCATCTCTGACGTGGACAACGCGAGCCACACCGTGACGCTGAGCGCAAGCCACGGCGCGATCACGCTGAATGGCGTTGCCGGGCTGCAGTTCCTGTCGGGCGACGGCACCGCGGACAGCACCATGACATTCACGGGCAGCGATGCGGCAATCAATGCTGCGCTGAATGGAATGAGCTTCCTTGGCGAGAAGGATTATGCGGGCGCCGCGTCGGTGCAGATCCAGACCAGCGATGGCGCTTTGGTCGATACCGATACGGTGGCGATTACGGTCAATCCCGTCAATGACGCGCCGGTGGCAGCCGAGGACGTTGTCTATGTTTCGACTAACACCGACAACATCCTGATTCCGGTGAGCGCGCTGCTCGGCAACGACGTCGATATCGACGGGCGGGCCTTGTCCATAAACCCGCTCAGTCTGACCTCAAGCACGCTTTCCGGCCTGAGGCTTGTCACCGAAAGCAATTACAGCTTCGTCGCGTTCGACAGTCCCAACAGCAAGGGGGTGGCAACCTTCAGCTATACCGTCGAAGACGGGGCAGGTGGCAGCAGCACGGCGACGGTGACCGTCAATGTCGTGGACAAAAACGGCTTTTCGCTTGATCAGGCCAGCTACCAGGCTTCCTATCTGGAGGGTGGCAGCAATCCCGACAGCATGACTGGTGCCGTTGCGGGTGACATCTTCATTGGCGGACGTGGTACCGACATCCTCAACGGCGGGAACGGCGACGACGTCTTGAGAGGGGGCGCCGACAACGACACCCTCAACGGCGGGATCGGCGACGACGTCTTGAGAGGTGGCGCCGACAACGACACCATCGACGGGGGGGTGGGCATAGATATGCTGGATTTCTCCGATGCCACCGGCGCGGTCTCCTTCACGTTGATCCAAAGTAGCACCCTCGTCAAGGTGCTTGTGGGCGCGACGCCCGGACTAGGTACCGACAGCTACGCGAACATGGAGGGCGTGATCGGCTCGGCGTTTGTCGACACGCTGACCGGCAGCTCCGCCAACGACGTCATTCGCGGTGGCGCGGGCGATGACACCATCAACGGCGGCGACGGCATCGACCTGCTTGATTTCTCCGATGCCACCGGCGGGGTTGTGTTCACGCTGACGCAGAGCGGCAGCCCCACCACGGCAGGCCCGGGCGTGACTGGCCTCGGTGCCGACAGCTACAGCAACATGGAAGGCGTCATCGGCTCCGCCTTCAACGACAACCTCACCGGCTCTGCCGGCAACGACGTGCTGCGTGGCGGCGCGGGCAACGACGTGTTGGTCGGAGGCGCCGGCAACGACGTGTTGACCGGCGGCGCCGGCGCCGACACACTGACCGGCGGCAATGGCAGCGACACCTTTCGCTTTCTGCGCGCGGACCCCGCTTCGGTCGACACCATCACCGACTTCGGTGCGGCTCCCGTGGCTTCCGGTGGCGATGTGCTGGATCTTTCCGATCTGCTTTCCGGTGTTGGCGTGAACCCTGCCAATGCGGCGCAGTTCGTCCGCCTTTCGGAGGTGGGTGGCAACACCGTGGTCAGCCTGGATCGTGACGGCAGTGGCACGGCGGCTGCATTCCAGGACGTGGCGGTGCTGCAGGGCGTGGTCGGGCTCGATCTCAACACGCTGTTGAGCAACGGCAATCTCCACACCGCCTGAGGCGGGCGATCGGTGGCGGATTCAGAGAGGGAAATGCAGGGCGGCAGTAAAGCCGGAATCCGGCGCAGTTGAAAACCATAATAAACGGGTAGCGCACCGCTTCCCGTATCGCGCAGGCGCCGGCCAGCGCGATGCGCGGCAGCGGGTGCGCCCGAGCGGGGGAAGCATGACCACGACATGGTGCCGGCTGGCACATGTACTGCTATGGGCCGCCATGGTGGTGCCGCATCACGCGGCAGCCCAGGCGCTGCGCCAGGCAGTCGAGCAAGCCGTGCATACCAATCCCGAAGTGCTGGCGGCGGGCAGCCGCCGGCTGGCCGCGGACGAGGGGCTGACGCAGGCGCGCGCCGGTTACCTGCCGCGGGTCGATGTCAATGCCGCCACCGGTCGCGTACGCCTGGACAGCCACAGCACCCGGCTGATGGGCCTGTCCGACTCTTCCTATGCCAGCCACGCCGCCGGCGTGACGATCTCGCAGATGCTGTTCGACGGCTTTGCCACCAGCAGCGATGTGGAGCGCCAGGGCGCACGGATCGACGGCGCGGCCTATCGGGTCGGCGCGACTGCCGAAGACATCGCGCTGCGCACGGTCGGCGTTTATGTGGAGGTCCTGCGGCGTCAGGAAACCGTGGCCATCGGCCTGGCCAATCTGGAAGCGCACCAGCACATCTATGACCAGATCCGGCTTGGCGCCGACAACGGGGTGCTGCGCCGCGCCGATCTCTATCAGGTCGAAAGCCGCCTGGCGCTGGCCAAGGCCAGCCTGCGGGCGGAGCAGGGCAGCTTGCAGGACGCCATGACAGCCTATTTACGCGTGGTCGGCGCGCCGCCGGAGGTCTTGTCCAGGCCGGACTCGCTGTCGACGCTGCTGCCTGCCACCGAACGGGAGGCGCAGCAGGTGGCAAACGCCAATCACCCCGCGCTGGGTGCCGGGCAGGCCGATATCGCCGAAGCCCAGGCCGGGCGTTCGCTGGCCAAGGCCGCGTTGTGGCCAAGGCTGGATCTCGAGGTCGGCGTGGCGCGCGACCGCGACCGCGTGCTCGGCACCACCGACGAGCGCAGCGTGATGCTGCGCGTGCGCTACAACCTGTTTCGCGGCAACGCCGACAAGGCGCGCATCAACGAGGCCGGCTACCAGGTCCAGGAAGCAGAGCAGAATCTGGACCGTCTGCGCAGACAGGTGCAGGAGGCCGTATCGCAGGCCTATAACGCCCACCTGACGGCGAAGGACCGTCTGGTGAGCCTCAAGCAATACGTGGAGGCCAGCGATGCCACGCGCGTCAGCTACGGCAAGCAATTCCGGATTGGGCAGCGCAGCCTGCTTGACCTGCTGAATGCCGAGAACGAGTACTTCAGCGCCAGCACGGCCTACGTGACCGGCAAGTACAACGAACTGGCCAGCCAGTACCGCATCCTTGCCGGCATGGGCTTGCTATTGGCGACCCTGCAGGTGCCGCCGCCCCAGACGGGGATGGTGCAGGTAGGGCAGCGGGCAGCGCCGCCGGTGGGACAGAGGTAGCGGGGGGACGGTGCCGGGCAAGCCGGCAGCCATGCTTCAGCCGCCGGCCACCGGAGATCCTGACCCGGCCCGCATCAGCGCGGCAAAGCCTCTCCCCGCAATCCCCGCATCCGATACTCTCCCGGCGCCACGCCCGTCCATTTCTTGAAGGCCCGGTGGAACGTGCTCGGTTCTGAGAAGCCAAGCCGCAGCGCCACGTCCTGCAGCGTCATGCCGGGGCGCTCCATCATGCCGATGGCCACGTCGCGGCGCAGGCTGTCCTTGATGCTCTGGTAGCCGCTGCCCTCGTCGCGCAGCCGGCGGCGCAGGGTCTGGGGCGTGAGCCGCAGCATCTGCGCCATCTGCTCCAGCGACGGCAGTTCGTCATCCAGGTGGGAGCGCAAGTGCTGCCGGATGCGCTCGGCCAGGCAGCTGTTGTCGCGGTAGCGGATCAGCAGGTTGCGCGGCGTCTCGCGCAGGAACTCGCGCAGGCTGGCGGCGTCCTGCATCACCGGCATGCGCAGGCTGGCGCCATCGAAATGCAGCACGGAGACAGGCTGGCCGTAATGCACGGCGGCCTTGAAGACGCGCTCGGTCTCGGGGCCGCCCTGCGACGGCGCCGCGCTCAGGTCGACCCGCGCCAGCGGGATATGGCCGGCCACCAGCCAGCTGAGCAGCGCGTAGGCATGGAACACGAAAGTCGATTCGGCAAAGCTGCGGCAGGCCGAGGCCGGCGCACGGGGATGCAGCACCACGGAGGCGGCCTTGCCGTCGGCGCTGACATGCAGGCGTGGCGCGAAGGCGTCGATATGGAGCCGGTACAGCCGCAAGCCGGCTCGGATGGCGTCTTCCAGCGTGGCGCAATGGATCAGGTTGCGGCACGCCTGCGCAAACACGCCCGGGGTCACGGGCCGGTCCAGCAGCCCCCATAGTTCATCGCGCATGACGCGGCGCAGCGTGCGGATCAGCGCCGCGTACTGGCCCTGGGTGACGCGCGCATTGGGCGAGGCCAGCAGCGCCGGCGAAATCCCGGCCCGGCGCAGCAGCGCGGCAATGTCGTGGCCCAGCCGGCGCGGGCCCAGCAGGATGTGATCCACATGCTGGATCGCAATGGTGTGGCGCGCCGAGGCCTGCGGCGCCGTGCCGGCCGGGGCCTCGGTGCGGCCCGGGACACGGCCGTGCCCGGGCGCCGGCGGCAGTGCGCTGCCGGCGAGGTGCAGCTTGCCTGGCACGGGCGGGTGCGGCGATGACAGGACAGCGGTATGCATGGGTCTCCTCATCACGGTGGCGCGTCGGCGCCGGCACCGCGGAACGGCTGGCTCCGCGGGCGTTCCAGGACGTTTCGCCACATCGTCCCGGCACCTTAGCAAGCCGCGGCCGCACCGCACAATCGGGATTTGCCAAAGGCTGCCTTCCATCTGAGCGATTCGGCCAATCATTTTGGCTTGTCTGGTCATTGTCCACGCACCGCAGCATCGCGCACTCTCCGGCTGATACCGATACAAGGCCGGCGCACCGGCCCGGACGGGACCAGAAACGGGGCAACCACCCGTTCCCCGCCTCAGGAAAAACAATGGAGACAACAACACATGCAGGCAGATCGTCGTAGTGCGCTGTGGCGCTTTGGGGCCGGATTGCTGGCGTGGAGCGGCGTTGCCGCCGGGATGCTGGGGGCGGGCGCCGCGCTCGCGCAGAGCGAATTCCCGGCGCGCACCGTGCGCATGGTCGTGCCCTTCCCGGCAGGTGGCGCCACCGATGTGCTGGCCCGCGCCATTGCCGAAGGGCTGGGCAAGGCCTGGAAGCGCCCGGTGGTGGTGGAAAACCGCCCGGGTGCGAGCGGCATGCTCGGCGCCGAGGTGGTCGCCCGTGCCGAGGCCGACGGCTACACCGCGCTGCTGACGATCACGCCGCTGGTGCAGGCGCCAAGCCTGTATGCCCGGGCGCCCTATGACCCGGTGAAGGATTTCGCCGCGGTGTCCGAGCTCGGCACGACCAACCTGGTGTTCGCCGTCAACAGCAATGCGGTGCCTGCCACCAACCTGAAAGACTTCATCGCGCAGGTTCGCGCCAAGCCGAAGCAGTTCTCCTACGGTTCGTTCGGGGCCGGCTCGAGCGGCCACCTGTACGGCGAGGTCTTCAACGAGGCCGCCAAGATCGACATGCTCCATGTCTCATACAAGGGCGAGGCTCCGGAGCTGAACGACCTGCTGGGCGGCCAGGTGCCGGCGGCGGTGATCTCGGTGATGGGCGCCAAGCCCCACGTCGCCACCGGCCGCCTGCGCGCCCTCGCGGTGACTGGCCCCGCGCGCGCGCCGCAACTGCCGGATGTGCCGACTTTCCGCGAAGCCGGCATTGAAGGCATGGATGCGATGGGCTGGTTCGGGCTGCTGCTGCCGGCCGCCACGCCGCGGCCGATCGTTGAGAAGTTCTCGGCGGACGTCAACCGCGTGCTGGCCCAGCCCGACGTGCGCAAGCGCATGAACGAGCTTGGCGTGATCCTGACCGGCAGCACGCCGGACGCGTTTGCCCAGACCATCCAGGCCGACTATGTCCGCTGGGGCAAGGTGATCCGCACCAGGAACATCCGCCTGGATTAAGCCATTCCCGTTTGACCTGCATCGATTGCTGCATATGAAGCCTGCTACAAGTACCCGCGAGCCGTTCCGCTCCCCCGCCTGGCCGCCCGGCCTGCCGGCCACGCTGCATACGCCTCGCACCAGCCTGTTTTATAACGTCGAGGCGGCGGCGCACCGCTATCCGGACAAGACCGCGATCCAGTATTTCGGCACCGCGATTTCCTACGGCCAGCTGCAGGACGAGATCGAACGGATGGCCGGCTACCTGCAGCAGGCCTGCGGCATCGAGCCGGGCGACCGGGTGCTGCTGTTCAGCCAGAACTGCCCGCAGTTCATCATTGCCTACTACGCGATCCTGCGCGCCGAAGGCGTGGTGGTCCCGGCCAACCCGATGTGGCTGGAGGCCGAACTTGCCCACGTGGTCCAGGACAGCGGCGCGGTGGCCGCCTTTGCCGGCAGCGAGCTGTACCAGCGCGTGGCACCGCTGCACGGCCCGGCGCTGCGCCATGTGATCCTGCACGACTACGCCGGCATGCTGCGCGACGACGGCGGCCTGGCGGTGCCGGCCTGGCTGCGCGAAGCGCCGCCCGCGCCGCAGGCCGCGCCCTCCGGCGCCATGCCGGTGGCCTGGGACGCGGCCAGCGCCGCCGGGCACCGGCCGCTGCCGCACCAGGCCGGCTACGACACGCTGTGCATGCTGGCCTATACCTCCGGCACCACCGGCCATCCCAAGGGCTGCATGCATAGCCACGGCACGCTGATGACCGCGGCGGCCGGTGCGGTGATCTGGCGCGGCGCCACGCCCGAATCCGTGGTGCTGGCCGTGGCGCCGATGTTCCACCTGCTGGGCATGCAGAACTGCATGAACTCGCCGCTCTACCTGGGCGCCACCGTGGTGCTGATGCCGCGCTGGGACCGCGCGCTGGCCGCGGACCTGCTCGAGCGCTACCGCGTCTCGGTCTGGGGGGCGCCGCCGGCGATGATGGTGGACTTCTTCTCGCAGCCGGGAATCGACGCGCGCGACCTGTCGAGCCTGGCCTACGTCGGCGGCGGCGGCGCGGCCATGCCCGAAGCGGTGGCCAATATGCTGCAGGAACGCTTCGGCCTGCCCTACGTCGAGGCCTACGGCATGACCGAGACCGCGGCCTTCATCCTGTCCAACCCGCGCAACCAGCCCAAGCGCGAATGCCTGGGCATCGCCACCTTCGGCGTGGACGCACGCGTGGTCGATCCCGAGACGCTGCAGGAACTGCCTTGCGGCGAGACCGGCGAGATCGTGGTCCACGGCGGCCAGGTGATGCTGGGCTACTGGAACAACCCGGAAGCCAACGCTGCCACCTTCATCGAGATCGGCGGCAAGCGCTTCCTGCGCACCGGCGACCTCGGCTTCATGGACGAGCAAGGCTACTTCTTCATGCGCGACCGCCTCAAGCGCATGATCAACGCGTCCGGCTACAAGGTCTGGCCGGCCGAGGTGGAGAACCTGCTGTACGGGCACCCGGCCATCCACGAAGCCTGCGTGATCGCCGCCCGCGACCAGCGCCGCGGCGAGACCGTCAAGGCCGTGGTGGCGCTGCGCCCGGAAGCACGCGGCACGGCCGACGCCGACCCCGAACGCATCATGGCCTGGTGCCGCGAGCATATGGCCGCGTATAAGGTGCCGCGCATCGTCGACGTGGTCGACGCGTTGCCCAAGTCGGCCACCGGCAAGATCCTGTGGCGCGCCCTGCAGGAGCGCGAGATGCAGGCGGACCACCCGAGCGCCTGACACCAGCGGCGAATTCAGCAAAGAGAGACAGCATGCAGCAAAGCAGACGCAACTGGCTGGCACAGGCCGGCACCCTGGCCGGCGCGGCCATCCTCGGCGGCGCGGGCAGCGCCTTCGCGCAGCAATCGTATCCGAGCAAGCCGATCCGCATGATCGTGCCGTACCCGGCCGGCGGCGGCACCGACACCGTGGGCCGCCTGATCGGCCAGCGCCTGGCCGAAAGCCTGGGCCAGCCGGTGGTGGTCGAAAACAAGCCCGGCGCCAGCGGCATGCTGGGCAACGACACCGTCGCCAAGGCGCCGGCCGACGGCTACACCATCCTGCTGGCGATCACGGCCCTGATCCAGGCGCCGGCCCTGTACAAGCGCACGCCATACGACGTGGCCAGGGACTTCACGCCGGTCTCGCAGATCGCCAAGTCGTCCGACCTGTTCGTGGTGCCCAACCGCGTGCCCGCCAGCAATATGCGCGAGTTCCTGGCGCTGGCCAAGGCGGGCAAGCTCAGCTATGGCTCCTACGGCAACGGCACCTCGTCGCACCTGCACGGCGAGCTGCTCAAGCAGCAGGCAGGCATCGAGCTCGCGCATATCCCTTACAAGGGGGCGGCGCCGCTGATGAGCGACCTGCTCGGCGGCCAGGTGGACAGCGCCTTTGTCGACGTGACCTCGGCCAACGCCTACCTGGGCAGCAACAAGTTCAAGATCCTCGGCATCACCGGCACCCAGCGCTACAAGGCGCTGCCCAATGTGGCGACCTTCACTGAACTGGGCCTGCCGGGGTTCGAGCCCAACGGCTGGTACGGGCTGTTCCTGCCGGCCAATGCGCCCAAGGATGTGACGGCGAAGCTGGCGGCAGAGACCGCGCGCATCGTGCGCCTGCCCGAAGTGACGCAGAAGCTGGCCGGCATGGGCCTGCAGCCGGTCGGGTCCACGCCGCAGGAACTGGCGGCCGTGGTCGCCGGCGACACACCCAAGTGGGCCAAGATCGTGCGCGACGCCAATATCCAGCTCGACTGAAACCCGCCTCCCGGAGCCTACCGATGGAAACCATCCGCTTCGCCGTCGAGGACGGCATCGCCACGCTGACGCTGGACTCGCCGGCGCGCAAGAACGCGCTGTCCTTGCCGATGCGCGACGAGATCGGCGAAGTGATTCGCCGGGTACGCGCCGACGACAGCGTGCGCGCGCTGATCCTGACCGCCGCCGGCACCGATTTCTCGTCGGGCGGCGACATCAGCTCGATGCAGGTCGAGATCAATGCCGAGCAGGGCCGCAAGCGCCTGCACAAGGTGCACGGCTGGCTGGAAGACCTGATCCAGCTCGACGTGCCGGTCATCGCCGCGGTGGACGGCGCGGCCTATGGCGCGGGCTTCAGCCTGGCGCTGACGGCCGACATCATCCTGGCCACGCCGCGCGCGCGCTTCGGGCTCCCGTTCCTGCGCATGGGGCTGGTCCCCGACTGTGGCGTGTTCTACACGCTGCCGCGGATGATCGGCCTGCAGCGGGCCAAGGCGCTGATGTTCTCGATGCGCGAGCTGAACGCCCAGGCCGCGCAAGACCTTGGCATCGTCATGGAAATCGTGCCGGCGGACAGCCTGCAGGAACGTGCGCGGACGCTGGCGCAGGCCTTCACCGAGGCCTCGCCGGTGGCGGTGGGCCTGACCAAGCAGGCGCTGAACGCCTCGCTGAACCAGGACCTGCACACCATGCTGGCGATGGAAGCGGACGGGCAGGGCATTGCCTTCTCCACTGCCTATCGCCGCGAGGCTGCCGACCGCTTCATGGCCAAGCAGCCGCTGCGCTACCGCTGGCCGGACTGAGCGGCGGCGCCGGTCATGCTGCCCCGCAGCATCCGGCTGCCTCGCCAGTCTGTCGTTTACGTATACAGGCGGGTGCTGGCCGGACAGTACCGGTCGCCTGTTCATTTTCTCGTTTACCCTGATACCAGCACACCATATGGGATCCCACGACCAGCACACGGCGCCTGCCGTACGCCAGACCCCCTGGATGACCGAAGACCTGGGGATGTTCCAGGAAACCGTGCGCCGCTTCATCGAGCGCGAACTGGCGCCCAACGAGGCCCGCTGGGCCGACCAGGGCTATATCGACCGCGAGGTCTGGCGCCGCGCCGGCCAGATCGGGCTGCTGTGCGCCAGCATCCCCGAGGAATACGGCGGCGGTGGCGGCACCTTTGCCCACGAGGCCGTCATCACCCAGGAAATGTCGCGCGCCGTCTGCACCAGCCTTGGCAATAATGTGCACAGCGGCATCGTGGCACATTACCTGCTCAACTACGGCACGGAAGCGCAGAAGAAGAAATGGCTGCCGCAAATGGCCAGCGGCGAAATGGTGGCGGCCATTGCCATGTCGGAACCTGGCGCCGGTTCCGACCTCAAAGCGATACGCACCCGCGCGGTGCGCGAACAGACCGAAAACGGAGACTGCTATCGCATAAACGGTGCAAAGACCTTCATCACGAACGGGTATCACGCCGACCTGGTCTGCGTGGTGGCCAAGACCGATCCGGAAGCCGGTTCGCGCGGCGTGTCGCTGGTCATGGTGGAGACGCGCGACCTGCCGGGTTTCCGTCGTGGCCGCATTCTCGAGAAGATCGGGCAGAAAGGGCAAGACACCGCCGAGCTCTTCTTCGACGACGTGCTGGTGCCGTGCGACAACCTGCTGGGCACGCAGGAAGGTCAGGGTTTCTACCAGCTTATGCAGCAGCTGCCGCAAGAGCGCATGATCATTGCGCTCGGGGCCGTGGCGACCATGCAGCGCGCCATCGAGCTGACCACCGAATACGTGCGCGAGCGCAAGGTGTTTGGCCAGCCGCTGGCCGATCTGCAGAACACGCGCTTCAAGCTGGCGGAGTGCAAGACGGTCGCCACCATTGCCGCGACCTTCGTCGACGATTGCATGCTGCGCCTGATGGACGGCAAGCTCGACGCTGCCACGGCCGCCATGGCCAAGTGGTGGTGCACGCAGCAGAACTGCCAGGTCATCGACGAGTGCCTGCAGTTGCACGGCGGCTACGGCTACATGCTTGAATACCCGATCGCGCGTATGTATGCGAATGCACGCGTGAGCAAGATCTTCGGCGGCTCCAACGAGATCATGAAGGAGCTGGTCGCGCGCACGCTTTGACGCGCCTGCTATCAGCAGTGTGCGCGTGCTAGTGCGCGCAAACGCGTAAGAAAATGCGGAAAAACGAAAGCCGACACCAGTGCCGGCCTTCGTGCGTATGGTTACAAAACCGGATGTGCACGGATGGCGGGAAAGGTGTAAGGTGTTTCACAAGCATGGTCAATGGCCCGTCGCGTGCGGGGGCAAGGCCCGAGCGGAATGCAGCCAAAAGCTGAAGCGAATTCATGCAGAAAATGCAGCAACGAAACAGACGTTGCATCGATGCGAGATTTGTCAACTCGGATTCCACCATCGCCGTTATTTGACTATGATGAAGTAAAGACTTCGCAACATGACAGGTCGCCAGGCCGGGGTGGTGTGCCGCGAACGTTGCGCGAAGCCTTAGGGGTAGCACGCCTCGGACGTGAACTCTGACGGGAGTGAGGTATGGACATTTTTGGCCATTACGCTACGCGCTTCGAAGCTCGCAAGGAAGAGGAATACAGCATCCAGGAGTACCTGGAGATCTGCAAGAAGGATCCGACTGCCTACGCGACTGCTGCAGAGCGCATGCTTGCCGCCATCGGCCAGCCTGAGCTGGTGGATACCCACCATGACCCCAGGCTGTCCCGCCTGTTCTTCAACAAGGTCATCCGCATCTATCCGGCCTTCCGCGACTTCTATGGCATGGAGGACACGATCGAACAGATCGTCTCGTTCTTCAAGCACGCGGCGCAGGGCCTGGAAGAGCGCAAGCAGATCCTCTACCTGCTCGGGCCTCCGGGTGGTGGCAAGTCCTCGCTCGCTGAAAAGCTCAAGGCGCTGATGGAGGAGATCCCCATCTACGCGCTCAAGGGTTCGCCGATCCATGAGTCGCCGCTGGGGCTGTTCGCGCCAGAGGAGGACGGCAAGATCCTGGAAGAGGACTACGGCATTCCGGTCCGGTATCTGAACACCATTGCCTCGCCATGGGCGGTCAAGCGCCTGCACGAGTTCAACGGCGATATCACCAGGTTCCGGGTGGTCAAGCTGCGCCCTTCGGTGCTGTCGCAGATTGCGATCTCGAAGACCGAGCCTGGCGACGAAAACAACCAGGATATTTCCTCGCTGGTCGGCAAGGTCGACATCCGCAAGCTGGAAGATTTTCCGCAGGACGATCCGGACGCGTACTCCTATTCCGGCGGGCTCTGCCTGGCCAACCGCGGCCTGCTCGAGTTCGTTGAAATGTTCAAGGCGCCGATCAAGGTCCTGCACCCGCTGCTGACGGCAACACAGGAAGGCAACTACAAGGGCACCGAAGGCTTCGGCGCGATCCCGTTCGACGGCATCATCCTGGCGCACTCGAACGAGGCCGAGTGGACGACCTTCAAGTCGGACAAGAACAACGAGGCTTTCCTGGACCGGATCTATATCGTCAAGGTGCCGTACGTGCTGCGCGTGTCCGACGAGGTGAAGATCTACGACAAGCTCTTGCGCAGCAGTTCGCTGTCGGCCGCGCCGTGCGCGCCCAACACGCTGAAGATGATGGCGCAGTTCGCGGTGCTTACGCGCATCAAGGAGCCCGAGAACTCCAATGTCTTCTCGAAGATGCGCGTCTATGACGGCGAAAGCCTGAAGGACGTGGATCCGAAAGCGAAGTCGTACCAGGAATACCGCGACTACGCCGGCATCGACGAAGGCATGAACGGGCTGTCGACGCGCTTTGCGTTCAAGGTTCTGTCCAAGGTCTTCAACTTCGACAACACCGAAGTGGCGGCCAACCCGGTGCACCTGCTGTACGTGCTCGAACAGCAGATCGAGCGCGAGCAGTTCCCGCCGGAGCAGGAAGCCAAGCTGCTGTCGTACATCAAGGAGTACCTGACCACTCCGTTCGTGGAGTTCATCGGCAAGGAGATCCAGACCGCCTACCTGGAGTCGTATTCGGAGTATGGGCAGAACATCTTCGACCGCTATGTGGTGTTCGCCGACCTGTGGATCCAGGACCAGGAGTACCGCGATCCCAATACCGGCGAGATCCTCGACCGCAACGCGCTGAACGACGAGCTTGAGAAAGTGGAAAAGCCCGCGGGTATCTCGAACCCGAAGGACTTCCGCAACGAGATCGTCAACTTCGTGCTGCGGGCGCGGGCCAACAACAGTGGCAAGAATCCGGTCTGGACCAGCTATGAAAAGCTGCGGATGGTGATCGAGAAGCGCATGTTCTCCACCACGGAGGACCTGCTGCCGGTGATCTCGTTCAATGCCAAGTCTTCGCGCGAAGACCAGGATAAGCACGAGAACTTCGTCAACCGCATGGTCGAGAAGGGGTACACGCCCAAGCAAGTGAGACTTCTGGTGGAGTGGTATCTGCGCGTAAGAAAGTCATCGTAACGGCGCCGCGGAACAGGTCTCTCAACGAGGGCAACATATGGCTACGGTCATCGATCGGCGCGAGAACGGCGGCAACAAGAGTGCCGTCAACCAGCAACGTTTCATCAAGCGCTACCGCGAGCAGATCCGGCAAGCGGTGGCAAAGGCGGTGTCCGGCCGGAAGATCATGGACATCGAGCAGAGCGGCCAGGTGTCCATTCCGGTCAAGGACATCTCCGAACCGATCTTCCACCACGGCCCGGGCGGGCGGCGCGAGTGGATTCACCCTGGCAACAAGAAATTCGTCAAGGGTGATTCCTTCGACCGCCAGCAGCAGGGCGGTGGCGGGACCGGTTCGCGCGCCAGCGACAGCGGCGAAGGCGAAGACGATTTCGTCTTCACGCTGTCGCGCGAGGATTTCCTGAACTTCTTCTTCGAGGACATGGCGCTGCCGGACCTGGCCAAGCGCCACCTCGCCAAGATCGCCGAGGTGCGCAAGGTGCGCGCCGGCTTTTCCATCGACGGCACGCCGTCCAACCTGTCGATCCTGCGCACCATGCGCAGTTCGCTGGGGCGGCGCATCGCCTTGTCCAGCCCTTACCAGAAGCGCCTGCGCGAGCTGGAGCTGGACTACAGCGAGGCGCTGGAAAAGGACGGCCCCTACGCCGAAGGCACGCTCGAGCTGATGGAGAAGATGCGGCACCTGCGTGCCTGCATCGACCGCGTGCCGTTTATCGAGAAGCTCGACCTGCGCTACAACAACCGCGTGCTGAAGAAGCGCCCCCAGGCCCAGGCGGTGATGTTCTGCCTGATGGACGTGTCCGGCTCGATGGACGAGAGCCGCAAGGACCTGGCCAAGCGCTTCTTCATGCTGCTGTACCTGTTCCTGAAGCGCAACTACGAGCGCATCGACGTGGTGTTCATTCGCCATCACACGGTGGCGAAGGAAGTCGATGAGGAAGACTTCTTCCACTCGCGCGAGTCCGGTGGTACCGTGGTATCCAGTGCGCTGAAGCTGATGGTGGAAGTGATCCACGACCGCTATCCGCCCAGCCAGTGGAATATCTACTGCGCGCAGGCGTCAGACGGCGATAACTGGGCCGGTGATTCCGAGTTGTGCGGACGCCTGCTGCGCGATTCGATCCTGCCGCTGGTCCAGTACTATGCATATGTTGAAGTCGCATCGGAAGAGCCGCAGAACCTCTGGGAAGAGTATCTGACGGTCAAGGGACAGTTCGATCACTTTGCGATGCAGCGCATCATCGGTGCGGACGAGATCTACCCGGTGCTGCACGACCTGTTCCAGAAGCGCGCAGCATAGGTTGGCGCCGATCCTGGCCTTCCTCGCGGGGGGCCACAGTGAAGGCAAATGGCGAGGCAACGCGGACCACGCGGCGCGGCGATGCCGTGCGCGCCGGACGGGTCTGGCGCCTTGCCCGGGCAACAAGGGGCGAAGATGGCTTATCTCTCCACGGGTTCGGAATGGACCTTCGAGCTGATCAAACGGTATGACCGCGAGATCGCCCGCATCGCCGGCGAATTCGGGCTGGATACCTATCCCAACCAGATCGAGATCATCACCGCCGAGCAGATGCTCGACGCCTACGCGTCGGCGGGGCTGCCGGTCGGCTACAGCCACTGGTCCTACGGCAAGCACTTCCTGGCGTCCGAGCGCAGCTACCAGCGCGGCCACATGGGGCTGGCCTACGAGATCGTCATCAACTCCAATCCCTGCATCGCCTACCTGATGGAGGAGAACACCATGCCGATGCAGGCGCTGACGATCGCGCACGCCTGCTACGGCCACAACTCCTTCTTCAAGGGCAACTACCTGTTCCGCACCTGGACCAACGCGGACGCCATCGTGGATTACCTGCTGTTTGCCAAGAACTACGTGGCCGAGTGCGAGCAGCGTTACGGCGAGCGTGAGGTTGAACTGCTGCTGGACTCTTGCCACGCCTTGCAGAACTATGGCGTGGACCGCTACAAGCGGCCCAAGAAGCTGTCCATCACCGAGGAAAAGGCGCGCCAGGCCGATCGCGAGAACTACCTGCAGATGCAGGTCAACGACCTGTGGCGCACCCTGCCCAAGCACCGGCCGCATGCGCTGGCGTCGGAGGACGAGGCGTCCGAGGGGGAAATCATCTTCCCGCCCGAGCCGCAGGAGAATCTGCTGTACTTCATCGAGAAGAACGCGCCCAAGCTGGCCTCGTGGCAGCGCGAGATCGTGCGCATCGTGCGCAAGATCGCGCAGTATTTCTATCCGCAGCGCCAGACCAAGGTCATGAACGAAGGCTGGGCCACGTTCTGGCACTACACCATCATCAACCAGCTGTACGAGGAAAAGCTGGTCAACGATGCGTTCATGATGGAGCTGCTGCAGGCGCATACCAACGTGATTTACCAACCGCCGTACAACAGCCCCTATTACAGCGGCATGAATCCCTACACGGTCGGTTTCCTGATGTTCCAGGACCTGCGCCGCATGTGCGAGAACCCGACCGAAGAGGACTACCGCTGGGCCCCGGAGTTTGCCGGCAGCGACTGGCGCAAGACGCTGGACTTTGCCATGCGCAACTTCAAGGACGAGAGCTTCCTGCTGCAGTTCCTGTCGCCGCGCGTGATCCGCGAGCTGAAGCTGTTCTCGGTGCTGGACGATGACCGCGAAGGCAAGCTGCGCGTCACCGCGATCCACAACGATGAAGGCTACCGCGCGATCCGCCAGCTGATGGCGGCGCAATATGACCTCTCCAGCATGGAGCCCAATATCCAGGTCACCAATGTCGACGTGGGCGGCGACCGCTCGCTGACGCTGCGGCACCTGCAGAACGACCGCCGGCCGCTGGCGCACAACTTCGACGAGGTGATCCGGCACGTGACCCGGCTGTGGGGCTTCACCGTGCGGCTCGAGGTCGCCTACGAGGACGGCCGCACCGAGCTGAAATATGAGTGCAAGCCGGAGCGGCGCCACCGCCGCCCGCACGGCGGCGGCCTCAGCCTGGCCGCCTGATCCCGCGATTGCCGGGGTTAGGCCCGGCCGCTCAGGCGGCGGGCGCGGGCTCGCACCATTCGCGCACCAGCTCCACCGCGTTGCGGCCGGCGCTGGCGCATACCTGCTCGCCCAGCATCCGGCTCCACCAGCGCTCTGACCCGTCCGCCACGCGCCACGCATGCAGCCGGCGCGTATAGAGTTGCAGGTCGTATTCCTCAGTGATCCCGATGGCGCCGTGCACGGCGTGAGCGATGGCGGCCACCGGCGTGACCGCGTCGCTGGCGCGCAGCTTGCCGATGGCCGCGCGCAGCCGGTCGGGCGTGCCGGTGCCGCTGTCGCAGGCCAGCTGTGCGGCCACGCGTGCGGCGGCGACATGCTCGGCCATCTCGCTGACCTGGTGCTGGATCGCCTGGAACTTGCCGATGGCGCGCCCGAACTGCTGGCGGTCGTTGGCGTACTGCAGGGTCAGGTCGAGCACGTGCGACAGCGCGCCGGCCAGCTGCGCCGTGTGCAGGCAGGCGCCCAGCGTGCGCAGGGTGCCGGCGGGCAGTGAAAACGCCGCTGGCGCCGAGGCGTCAGGGCGCGGCACGCGCAGCGTCAGGTCGTGATGGGCGCCGGTCGCTTCGGCGCGGGCATCGGCCGCCGACAGCAGCAGGCAACGCTCGCCGTCCTGCAGCAGGAACCACTGCGCATGGCGGGCGTCGGCCACCAGCGCCGCGCCGGCGCCGTCTTCAAAGCCGGCGAGTGCGACCGGGCCGGCGGGCAGGGCGATGCCATGCGCCTGCAGCAGCGCGCGCGCAAAGATGGTCTGCGCCAGCGGCAACGGCAAGGCGTGGCGGCCGGTGGCAAAGAGCACCGGCGCCAGCTCGCGCAGCGGCAGCGCGGCACCGCCGGCTGATTCGGGCAGCAGGCAATCGGCAAAGCCGCTTTCCAGCAGCGCTTGCCACAGCGGCTGCGGGTCGGCCTGCTGTTCCAGCGCGCGCACGGTGGCGGGTGGGCAGCAGTCGCGCAGCAGCGCGTCGAGGGCGTCGGAATAGGCGTTATGCATGGGGTATCTCGTTCAGGATGGCGGTCGACGGGGGCGGATTCAGCGCAGGCCGAGCCCGCGCGCGATCATGCCGCGCAGGATTTCGCGGGTGCCGCCGCGCAGCGAGTACGACGGCGCGATCTGCGTGACATAGGCCAGGGTGCGGTACAGCGCCCCATCGGCCGCCAGGGCGGGTTCATCACCGAGCGCGGCTTCCACCAGCGCGGGGATCGACTGCTCGAAGGTCGTGCCCAGGTCCTTCACCAGCGCGGCCTCCACCACCGGGCTTTCACCGGCGGCCAGCCGCGACGTGACGGCCAGCGACATGGCGCGCAGCACCGCCAGGTGGCCGGCGAGCCGGCCCGCGGTCACCGTGTCGCGGCGTGCCGGCGGCAGCCGGCGCATGGCGTCGAGCCAGGTGTCGAGCAGCACCACGCTGGAGTAGAGGCGCTCCGGGCCGCTGCGCTCGAACGCCAGCTCGGCGTTGACCTGCTCCCAGCCGCTGCCTTCCTGGCCGACCAGCGCGTCCGGGGCCAGCGCCGCGTCGTCGAAGGTGACTTCGGAGAAGTGCGCGTCGCCCGCCAGGTCGTGGATCGGCCGCACCGTCACGCCCGGTGCGTGCAGATCGACGATGAACTGCGACAGTCCGGCCTGCCGGTCCTGCGGCATGCCCGAGGTGCGCACCAGCGCGATCATGAAGTGGCAGCGGTCGGCATTGGTAGTCCAGATCTTGCGGCCGTTCAGGCGCCAGCTGCCGTCCGCCTGGCGCACCGCGCGCGTGGCCACGCTGGCCAGGTCCGAGCCGGAGTTGGGCTCGCTCATGCCGATGCAGAAGAAGGCCTCGCCGCGGCTGATCGCGGGCAGGTAGCGCGCCTTCTGCGCGTCGTTACCGTAGCGCAGGATCAGCGGGCCGCTCTGGCGGTCGGCGATCCAGTGCGCCGACACCGGCGCGCCGCAGGCCAGCAGTTCTTCCACCAGCACGAAACGCGAAAACGGGTCCAGGCCCGCACCGCCGAACTGCGCCGGCAGTGTGATGCCGACCCAGCCGCGCGCGGCCAGCGCCCGGCTGAAGGCGGCGTCAAAGCCCATCCACGAGCGCGCGCGCGTTTCCGGCGGCAGCGCGGGCAGGTGTTCATCGAGAAAGGCCCGCACCTCGCCGCGGAACGCCACGGCGTGCGGCGGCAGGGAGGTCAGGCCGAAAGTGGAAAGCAATGCGGTCACGGTGAAATCCTGTGTCTGGTATTGGCTGGTGCCAGCGGTCTCAGTCCAGCGTCGCGCCTGAATCCTTCACGACCTTCTGCCAGCGCGTCATTTCCGCGCTGAGGTAGGCGGCGTAGGCCTCCGGGGTCGATCCGCGCGGCTCCGCCCCCTGCGCGGCCAGGCTTGCGCGCGTCTCGGGGTGGGCCAGCGCCTTGGTGGCGGCGGCATTGAGCTTGCGCACGATCTCGGCCGGTGTCCTGGCCGGCACCATCATGCCCTGCCAGGCGCCGACCTCGAAGCCCGGCTGCACGGTTTCGGCAAGGGTGGGCACGTCCGGCAACTGGGCGCTGCGCGTGGTGCTGGTGACGGCCAGCGCGCGCATGCGCTTGTCGCGGATGAAGGGCAGCGATGAATTGATGGTGTCGGCCATGAACTGCACCTGTCCGCTGGCCAGGTCGGTCAGTGCCGGCGCGCTGCCCTTGTAGGGCGCATGCACCGCCGACAGACCGTTGGCCTGCAGGAACATGAAGGCCGCCAGGTGCGTCACGTTGCCGTTGCCGGCCGAGCCGTAGGTGAGCTTGTCGGGGTTGGCCTTCAGGTACTGGATGAACTCTTTCACGTTCTGTACCGGCAGCTGCGCGTTGACCTCCAGCACCAGCGGCACCATTGCCGTCAGCGCCACCGGCGCGAAATCGCGTTTCACGTCGTAGCTGAGCTTGCGGTAGAGCGCCGGGCTCAGCGCGATCGACGAGGTGTTGTACAGCACCGTATAGCCGTCGGCCGGCGCCTTGGCGACGATCTCCGCGCCGATATTGCCGTTGGCGCCGGGCCGGTTGTCGACCAGCACCTGCTGGCCGAGCGTCTTGCTCATGCGCCGTGCGATCACGCGCGACACCAGGTCGGTCGGGCCGCCCGGCGGGAACGGCACCACCATGCGGATCGGGTGCGACGGGTAGGCGGCATCGGCCGCCGCCGCCGGCTGCGCCAGCATCGCCGGCAATACGATGGCTGCCGCGGCAGCCAGTGTCGTGATGAAAGTCTTTGCCTTCATGTGCTTGTCTCCTCCATCCATGCAGCCACGCGGCGGATGCCGCCGTGGGTTCAGCGTCCCGCCAGCAACCGGCGCGCGGTGTAGGTCATGACCTGCTCCCCGCGCTGGTTGAACACCTCGATGCGCGAATCCACCACCGCCCGGCCGTTGCGCGAAGTGGGGCGGATGCCGGTCACGGTCACGGTGGCGTGGATGGTGTCGCCCACCACCACCGGGGCGTGGATCTGCTGCGTGAGTTCCAGCATGGCCAGCCCGGTGCCCTGGATCATGGTCTGCAGGATGAAGCCCTCGATCAGCGTGTAGGTCAGCGCCGCCGGCACCGGCCGGCCCTGGATGGCGCCACCGTCATAGCCGGCTTCGATGAAGATGGCCTCGACCATGCCGGTGACGGAGATGAAATTGACCAGGTCGGTCTCGGTCACGGTACGGGCGAAGGTGCGGAAGGCCTGGCCCTCCTGCAGGTCCTGCCAGTAGAAGCCCTGGCCGAGGCGGGGCAGTTCTGCATGCTTCATGGTGTCTCCTTGGCGGGTGCGCAGCGTGCGGCACCGCTTAGTTGCAATTGCGCGATCGCTTCTGCGGACAGTCCCGCCTGGGCCAGCACGCTCGCGGTGTGCTCGCCCAGCCGCGGCGGGATGCCCAGCGGCGCGCGCTGGCTGTCGAAACGCACCGGCGCGCCGGGAAAACGCAGCGTGCCCATGGCCGGGTCTTCGACGGTTTCGAAGAAGCCAGTGGCGGCCAGGTGCGGATCGGCCGGCAGGTCGTCGAGTTCATTGATGCGCGCCACCGGGATCTGCAGGCGTTCGCACAGCTCAACCCAGTGCGCGGTGGTCTGTCCGTGCACGATTTCGCCGGTGAGCTCGTACAGCGTCTCGATATGCCGCGTGCGTGCCGCGATGTCGGCAAAGCGCGCATCGGCGGCCAGCTCGGGGCGCCCGGCGGCGTGGAAGAAGTCGCACCAGTGCGCGTCGGTGTACGGCATCATGCAGACATAGCCGTCGGCGCTGCGGTACGGGCGGCGCAGCGGTGCCAGCACGCGCGGATAGCCGCTGGGGCCGCGCGGCGGCTCGAAATGGCGGCCGTAGAAGTGCTCGACCAGGTTGAAGGCGACCATGGATTCGAACATCGGCACTTCGACCAGCGTGCCGTGGCCGCTGCCGCCATCGGCATTGCGCCGCGCGCGCCCGGCCAGCGCCGCGCAGACCGACAGCGCGGCCACCAGCCCGCTGGTCTTGTCCGCGGCGATGGTAGGGAAGTAGCGGCTGTCGCCGGTTTGCGCCGCCATCAGGGCGGCATTGCCCGACAGGCCCTGGATGATGTCGTCGTACGCCGGGCGGCCGCCATAGGGGCCTTCCTCGGCAAAGCCGAGCAGGCTGACAAAGACCAGCTCCGGGTGGCGCGCCCGCACGTCGTCGGGTGCCAGCCCCAGTGCGGCCAGCTTTTGCGGGCGCATGCTGTGCATCAGCACGTCGGCGCCGGCCAGCACGCGGTCCAGCGCGGCCTGCGCGGCCGGCTGCTTCAGGTCCAGCACCACGCTGCGCTTGCTGCGGTTCACGCCCAGGAAAATGGCCGCCATGCCGGGCTCGGCGGCGGGGCCGGTGCGGCGCGTGGAATCGCCTTCGGGCGGCTCGACCTTGATCACCTCGGCGCCAAGGTCGGCCAGCCACTGGCTGGCATACGGCCCCATCACCACGGTGGACAGGTCGACCACGCGGATGCCTGCAAGCGGCAGCATGTTGTCTCCGATCTTGTTGACTGTGGGGCACAGGGTAGATCAGCAGGCGAGGCTTGGTCTAATATTAGTTTTTTAGAAATCGATATTCACAGGATATTAACGAGCCATGGACTTCCGCCAGCTGCAGCAGTTCGTCGCCCTGGCCGAGACGGGCAACTTCCACCGCGCCGCTGAACGCCTGCACATGGCGCAGCCGCCGCTTTCCATTTCCATCCGCAAGCTCGAGGACCAGCTTGGCACGGCGCTGTTCGTGCGCACCTCGCGCGGGGTGAGGCTGACGCAGGCGGGCGAGGCTGCGCTGCACGATGCGCGCCGTGCACTGTTCCATGCGCAGCAGGCACGTGCCGCCGCGATCGCCGCGGGGCAGGGCGAGCGCGGCGCGCTGCGCATCGGCTTTATCGGCTCGGCGACGTATGCGCTGCTGCCCAAGCTGATCCCGGCGTTCCGCGCGGCGCATCCCGGCATCGAGCTGATCCTGCATGAATCCACCACCGCCGCGATCCTGGACCGCCTGGAAAAGCACCAGATCGACGCCGGCCTGGTGCGCTTTCCGATCCTGAACACCGGCAACTATTCGCTGACGCCGCTGGAAAACGACGTCTTTGTCGCGGCAGTCCCGGCTGACAGTCCGCTGGCAGGCGCAGACGCCATCCCGCTGCGCGCGCTTGCGGACGAGCCCTTCATCATGTATCCGGCGGCGCAGGTGCCCAACCTGCACGCGGTGGCAATGCTGCTGTGCCAGCAGGCGGGCTTTGTGCCGCGTGTCACGCAGGAGGCGGTGCAGGTGCAGACCCAGGTCAGCCTGGTCGAGAGCGGGCTTGGCGTGGCCCTGGTGCCGAGCGTGGCGGCGCGCTACGCCAACCGGCGCGTGCGCTTCCTGCCATTGTCCAGCCCGCGGCCGGCCGGGCGCATCGGCATTGCGCTGGCGGCGCGGCCCGATGACGGCGACCGCCAGGTGCAGCGCTTCCTGGCGGCGGCGCAGGCGGCAGTGAACTGATGCGGGGTGGTGCGGCGCCTCAGGCGGCGCGCGGGCGCGGCGCGCGCGGCCGCACAGCCGGGGTCACGCTGGCGCGCTCCAGGTTCACGCCCGGCAGCAGGTGCAGCAGCCGCACCAGCTCTGACTGGCGATGCGTGCCGGTCTTGCGCAGCGTGTCGCGGATATGCACGCGCACGGTGTGGGGAGAGAGAAATTCGCGCTCGGCAATCTCGTTGAGGGTTTCGCCGGCAGCCAGGCGGACCGCGATAATGCTCTCCTTGCGCGACAGCCCGAACAGCGAGGTCAGCACGCCGGCATCCAGCACCGAGCGCGATTCCGAGTTGCCGAACAGCATCATCGCGGCCGGCAGCTGCCACGGGCCCTCCACCGGCTGGCGCGACACCAGCGGCGTGACGATGATCGGCACCGGCTGTCCGCCGGAGGTGATGTGCATCCACGAGCCGGAGGCCGCCTCAGTGCCGCGCGCGCGCATGGCACCGTCAAGCAGCTTGCGCAGCACCGCCTGCAGGGTCTCGCTGTGGGCGCGCAGCACGCCGCCCTGCAGCGACAGGTGGCCGTCGGCCTGCACCAGCGCCTCGGCCCAGCTGTTGGCATAGCGCACGCGCAGGTCGGCCTGCAGCACCATCACGCCGAAGTCCAGCGTATCCAGCCCGGCCAGTCCCAGGCTGGCCAGTCCGCTCAGCTCGAAGTTGCGCTGCTGCATCCGTGCCGCGCGCACCCAGTGCGGCATCACGTGGGCCAGGCGCCGCTCGCGCTGGCCCACGCTGATGCTGCCCGCGCTGGTGCCGCTCATCAGCACGCAAACCTCGGCGTTCTCGATCAGGCGGATGCCTTGTTCCAGTCCGCTGCAGGCCAGCGCAGCCGTGGCCGCATCCGCCATGCCGCCATGGTGCGAGGCCACCAGCGCGGCGGCACCGTCGCAGGCCAGCGCGGGGGCGTCATTGGGGGCGCAGCAAGCGCCCGCATGGGGCAGGTCGAGCGGACCGGGCAGCCAGTCGGGCATGCTGGCGCCGCTGGTGAAGCAGCCGTGCGGGGTCACGCCAAGGCGGGCGTGGCCGGCCAGCTTGTCCCAGATCAGGTAACGCGGGCTGCCTGTGCAGGTGTATCGGGAAAAGAGGTCGAGGGCGGCGGGCATGGCCGCAACGTCCAGCGCGGACTCGTAGATTGAGTCGACCAGACGATGGAAGTCCTCGTCCGTAGTCGGGTGTTCGCCCATGTTCAGATCCCCCCGGTGGCAAACGCCTATTGCTCTGTGCCACGGCAAGTGGCTACATCTTTTTGTGTTATCGGTTCCGTTCTGGCGTTCTGCATCTGCGCCGATACGGATGCTGCTGGCGGCGCGCATTGTCCCGTCATGTCCGCCGTAACGCAATCATGCCAAACAATGTTGTTTGTTTTATCCCCCGTATCGGGGGGGAAAATACGGATTGCACGGCGTAACTCCCCGCCAGGCCAGGCAGGGACGTGATCATGCCGCAGCGCGATGGTAGCGCCCCGGAAAAAAAGGAATTTTCAGCACTGAAATAGTGCGCGACGTTCCACATGCGCCACGATTCTGTTGGCGCTTGTGCCACAGGTTCAACGCAGCAAGAGCACAGTACTTGCTTGGGTGACAGCGTTGGCATAATAATGCAGTCATTGACTGCATTAATGAGGGCAATCATGCCGATCCTGACCGTTAGAAATGTGCCCGACGACGTGCATCGTGCGCTGCGGGTCCGTGCCGCCCGGAACGGACGCAGTACCGAGGCTGAGGTGCGTCAGATCCTGGCCAGCGCGGTGATGCCGCAGAAGCGCGTGCGCCTGGGCGATGCGCTGGCGATGCTTGGCCGCGAGATCGGCCTGTCGAATGCGGACGTTGAAGCGATCGGGCAGGGCAAGGACAAGGCAGCGGCCGAGCCGGTGAGGTTTGAATGATCGTCCTGGATACCAACGTTATTTCCGAGGCCATGAAGCCGGAACCGGCCGACGCCGTGCGCGGCTGGCTCAACGACCAGGCCGCCGAGACCTTGTACCTGTCCAGTGTGACGCTGGCCGAACTGCTGTTCGGCATCGGCGCGCTGCCGGCGGACAGGCGCCGCGCCATGCTGGCCGCTGCGCTGGACGGCCTGGTGACGCTGTTCGAAGGGCGCATCTTGCCGTTCGACACGAATGCGGCCCGGCACTATGCGGAACTCGCCGTTGCCGCCAGAAGCCGTGGCCGCGGCCTTCCCGCGCCGGATGGCTACATCGCCGCGATTGCCGCGGCCAACGGCATGATGGTCGCGACACGGGACGTGTCGCCCTTTGAAGCGGCCGGGCTGCAGGTGCTCAATCCGTGGCAGGCGCCGCCTCCGTCGTGAAGGGGAACGCCCGCGCCAACCGCGTTGCTACTGTCCCTGAATTGTCGGATCAGCCGCCCGTTGGGTGGCTTTTTCGTTGGCGGTTTCCGGATCCAGCAGTTGCGCCGCGCCGCCATCCACCTGGATCGTCAGGCTCGGCGATGCCATGCGGATGTCGTTGGCGTCGAAATTGCGCTTGAGCCGCGCATTGAAGGCGCGCGTGATCTCGGCCTGCATCAGCGGCCGGGTCTTGAACTGTGCCATCACCACCGGGCCGTTCGGGTCGAACCGGTCCAGCCCCAGGACGTCCAGCCCCGACATCAGGTTGCGCGCGTAGCGATGGTCACGCGCCAGTTCGGCGCCGGTGGTGCGGATCAGCTCCAGCGCCTGGTCCAGGTCGCTCTGGTAGGTGATGCCGATGTTGAACACCGCGTAGCCATAGCCGCGCGACAGGTTCTTGACTGCCTTGATCTGGCTGTACGGCAGCGTGTGCAGCGCGCCGCGGCCGTCGCGCAGCTTGACCGTGCGGATGGTCATGGCTTCGACCACGCCGGCGTGGTCCGGCAGCTCGATCGAGTCGCCGATGGCGATGGAGTCCTCGACCACGATGAACAGCCCCGTGATCAGGTCCTGCACCAGGCTTTGCGCGCCGAAGCCGATGGCCAGGCCGACCACGCCCGCGCCGGCCAGCAGCGGCGTCACGTTGACGCCCAGGTTGGCCAGCACCGCGATCACCGTGATCACCAGCAGGCCGATGAACGAGGCGTTGCGCACCAGCGGCAGGATGGTCTTGGCCCGCAGGCTGGGCTGCGCGCCGCGCCCGTGCGCCGGCGACAGTGATTGCATGATGGCGGTGTCGATCAGCAGCCAGACCAGCCAGGCCAGCAGCACGGTGCTGGTGACGCTGAAGACCGTCTCGGTGAGATGGCGGCCCGCGGCGGACGACTCGGCCAGGCGCACCAGCGACGTGCCCCAGACGCGCATCACCATCTCGATGAAGACCGCCCAGATCAGCACGCGCACCAGCGCCAGCGCAAAGCGCCCGAAGCGCTGCAGGTAGGCCGAGCGGCGGCGGTCGCGGATGCGCGGCGCGCGCGCGGTGGCCTTGGGCGAGTGCCCCACCACCATCGTCAGTAGCAGCCCGGCGAGGAACAGCGCCACCGACGCCACCGTGCGGCGCAGGAACACATCCGCATTGCCGGTGGCCAGGATGGTGCCGACCACCGATGCCACCACCACTGCCAGCACCGGCAGGTGCCAGGCCTGGCCGGCCAGCCGCAGCAGGTCGGTCACGGCCGGGCGCGCCTGGCGGAAGGCCAGCGGCCGCAGCCCGATCAGCTGGCCAATCTGCCGGCGGAAACACAGCGCGAACGCGCCGATGCCCAGGGCCGCGGCGATATTGGCCACGGTGGCCACCAGCGCGCACAGGTTGGTGCCGAGCACGGCGATCACGCGGCTGTCGGTGGCGCCGTCGCCCAGTGCTGCCAGCGCCCCTGTGCAGAACAGCAGCCACGGTGAGTGCGCCAGCAGTTGCCGCACCGCCAGCTGCCGGTGCGCGGTGCGGAACAGCGTGAAGATGACCTGGCACACCGCTGCCGCGATCGCACCGGCCACGATCGCATACGCCACCAGCACGGCGGCGACGCTGGCTGGCGATTGGGCAAACATGTGTTGGGCCAGCAGCAACGTCAGCCCGAATGCCACCACCCACGGCCCGATATGGCGCAGCATGAAGACGCCGACGTCGACCCACGATGGCAGCTCGGGCAGCTTGCCGCGCTCGGCGCGCGTGGGTTTGCCCGCGCGCCGGCGCCGGATGCGGTGGCCGATCTCCCACAAGGCCCCGCCGCTCACCGCCCAGACTGCCAGCACCAGCGCGAATTCACGCAGCGAGGCCAGCGTCGTGCCGATGCCGTTGTGGGTGAGCGCGGCGTGCCATTCCTCGCCCGCGAAGCGCGTGCGCCAGCGCCAGAACTGCCACGGGCCGCGATCCTCGCGCAGATGGGAATCGACCTCGTCCAGCACTTCAGCGACGGCACCGATCAGGCCGGGCGCGGAGGCGCCGGCTGGGGCTGTCGCGGCGGAGGCCGGCGCGGCCCCGGAGGCACCCAGCCCCTGGCGCATGGTTTGCAGCTGGCCCACCAGGGCGCGCCGCTCGCCGTCGTTCTGCAGCGTGGCGATCACCTGGTCCAGCGACTGCGCCAGCGGCACGCTGGCGGCGGGTGCGCTGGCCGGCGCCGCGGGTTTCTCCGCCTTGCCCAGCAGTGCCGCGAGGGAGCCGGCCGGGGTGGCGTGCGCCGGGATGGCGCACAGCAGCGTCAACAGCGCGGCCAGCATGGCGAGCGCACGCAGCACCGGCTGCAAGGCGGCATGCCAGCGGGGCGCAGGGGTGGGGGCGTGGTGTTCGGGTTTGTGCATGGTCCGTAGTCGGTTGCCGGTGCCGGGCGGCGCCGGAATGGCCGTCGATCGCGTCACTGTAGCGCATCGGTCGCGCCGGGTGCCGGAGCGCGCCGCAGGCCCGCGCCATCCTCATTCGTCGCTTCGGACGATGCGTGGCAACGGCCGATCCACGAATCTCGACCCCACTCCGGTACAGGCGATTCTTGCGCCTGCCGGCTTTATCAGACCGCGGGGCCGCGCTGGATCCGGCCGGGCCAGGAACAAGAGACAAGGGAAATACATATGGAACTCAATGCATCGGTATCGGCAGTGGTGACGGGGGGCGCTTCGGGCCTGGGCGCGGCGACGGCACGTGCGCTGGCAGCGCAGGGCGTGCGCGTGGCGCTGTTCGACCTCAACGTGGAGAAGGGCGAAGCGCTGGCGCGTGAACTGGGCGGCGTGTTCTGCCAGGTCAACGTCACCTCAGAGGCCGAGGTCGAGGCCGGCTTTGCCAGGGCGCGCGCCGCCATCGGCCAGGAACGCATCCTGGTCAACTGCGCCGGCACCGGCAACGCCATCAAGACCGCCTCGCGTTCCAAGGAAGCGCCGGACCAGATCAAGCATTTCCCGACCGATGCCTTCGAGCGCATCATCCAGATCAACCTGATCGGCACCTTCCGCTGCATCGCGCGCTCGGCCGCGGGCATGCTGACGCTGGACAGCGCCGGCGGCGAGCGCGGCGTGATCATCAATACCGCGTCGGTGGCGGCGCAGGACGGCCAGATGGGCCAGGCCGCGTACTCGGCATCGAAGGCCGGCGTGGTCGGCATGACGCTGCCGATCGCGCGCGACCTGGCGGGCGAAGGCATTCGCGTCAACACCATCCTGCCGGGCATCTTCAATACCCCGCTGCTGCAGGGCGCGGCAGAGAACGTCAAGGCCGCGCTGGCGGCTTCGGTGCCGTTCCCCAAGCGCCTGGGGCAGCCGGAAGAGTTCGCCTCGCTGGCCGTCGAGATGTGTCGCAACGGCTATTTCAACGGCGAGTCGGTGCGCCTCGACGGCGCCATCCGCATGGCGCCGCGCTGAGCGTAGCGCCAGCACATCGTCGTGTCCGGGCCCCGCGCACCGCTGGTCCGGACACTCTCAAAATCAGGAGACGCGGATGGACTTCAGCTATCTGACGACACTGCCCCACGCGGTACGCCACTTCGCGCGCCTGCGGCCCGAGGCGGTGGCGTATGCGTTCGAAGGCCGGCAGACCACCTATGCCGGGTTCGAGCGGAACACCAATCGCGTGGCCCAGGCCCTGCTGGCTGAAGGCGCCGGGGTCGGCGAGCGCATTGGCTATATCGGCAAGAACAGCGACCACTATTTCGAGCTGCTGCTTGGCGCGTCCAAGATCGGCGCGGTGATGACGCCGGCCAGCTGGCGCCTGGCGCCGCCCGAGGTGGAATTCATCCTCGGCCATTGCGATGCCGTGGTGCTCTTCGTCGGGGCGGAATCGGCGGCAATGGTCCGGAACCTGCTGCCCGCGCTGCCGATGGTGCGCAAGGTGGTGGTGATGGAGCCGTGCGCCGGGCAAGGCGAGTGGCAGTGCTACACCGATTGGCGCGACGCGCAGCCGGACACGCCGCCCGCGCACCAGCCAGCCGCGCATGACGTGCTGCTGCAGCTGTACACATCCGGCACCACCGGCCGGCCCAAGGGCGCGATGCTCACGCACCGCAACCTGACCATCGGCACCGAAGTCAGCGAGCGCGAGAACCTGCTCTGGTCGCACTGGGTCGCCGACGATGTTTCGCTGGTGGCGATGCCGGTGGCGCATATCGGCGGCTCCGGCTGGGGCCTGCGCAACCTGCTGTCCGGTGCCAAGGGCGTGGTCGCGCGCGAGTTCGATCCGCGCGCGGTGCTCGACTTTATCGAGAAGGAACGCATCAGCAAGCTGTTCCTGGTGCCGGCCGCGATGCAGATCGTGCTGCGCGACCCGCGCGCGCGCCAGGTGGACTACTCGCGCCTGAAGTACCTGCTGTACGGCGCCGCGCCGATTCCCGCGGCGCTGCTGCGCGAGGGCATCGAGGTGTTCGGCTGCGGCTTCGTGCAGCAGTACGGCATGACCGAGACCACCGGCACCATCGTGGCGCTGCCGCCCGAGGACCACACCACCGAGGAAGTGCCGCGCATGCGTGCCGCGGGCAAGCCGCTGCCTGGCGTGGAGATCAAGGTGGTCGACTATGAAGGCCGCCAGCTCGCGCCCGGCGAGGTCGGCGAGCTCGTGGTGCGCTCGCAGCACAACATGGCCGGCTACTGGAAGCAGCCCGAAGAGACCGCGCGCACCATCGACGCCGAAGGCTGGCTGCGCACCGGCGACGCGGGCTACTTGGATGCCGAGGGCTACCTGTACATCCATGACCGCGTCAAGGACATGATCATCAGCGGCGGCGAGAACGTCTATCCGGCCGAGGTCGAAAGCGCGATCTACGGCCACCCGCAGGTGGCCGACGTGGCGGTGGTTGGTGTGCCGGACGAGAAGTGGGGCGAGGCGGTCAAGGCCATCGTCGTGCTCAAGCCGGGACAGGCGCCGGACCAGGCCGGCATCATCGCGTGGACGCGCCAGCGGCTGGCGGGCTTCAAGGTGCCCAAGAGCATCGAGTTTGTCGAGGCGTTGCCGCGCAACCCATCGGGCAAGCTGCTGCGGCGCAAGCTGCGCGAGCCGTTCTGGGAAGGGATGAACCGGCGGGTGAACTGACGCCGGCAAGCAGCAAGCACGAGCCCGCCGTCACTGGCGGGCTTTTGCATTGGCGGGCAGGGAGCGGGGCGCCCGCTATAATCCGCGCAGGCACTGTGCCGCCTCACCACGTCCACTCGCAATATTGCGCGACCACATCCCCCAGCCATGTCCAAGGACCCCGCGCAAGCCCGCCTGACCCGCCGCTATGTCGAAAAGCGCGAGGCCATCCTGGACGCCGCCGCGCGGCGCTTCAATCACCAGGGCGTACGGGGCACCACCTTGTCGGATGTGGCGGAGGACGTGGGCCTGAGCACCAACAGCATCACGTACTACTACCGCAAGAAGGAAGACCTGGTGGTGGCGTGCCTGCTGCGCGCCATCGGCGAGATGGTGGACATCGCCAGTGCGGCCCAGCAGCAGCCGGCGCCGCGCGAACGGGTAAAGGCCTTCATCGCGCTGTTCTTCGAGCGCCTGGCGCGCACCGCCACCGGCGAGCGGCCTGAACTGATGAGTTTTCGCGAGATCCGGGCGCTGCCGGACAGCCATGCCGATATCGCATTCGACGCCTACACCGACATGTTCCGCCGCATCCGCCAGCTGCTGCGCGAGCGCCCGCCGGCCGATCCGGCGCAGCGCAGTGCGCTGAGCGCGCGCGCTCACCTGCTGCTGTCGCTGGCGACCGGCGCGATGTCGTGGGTGGAGCGCTATGAGCCCGAGGACTATCCGAAGGTGGCGCAGACCGTGGTCGACGTGCTGCTGCACGGCATTGCCGCGCCGTCGGCCCGCTGGCATGCGCAGATGGACGTATCCGCGCTGCTGCCTGCGCCGGACAGGCCCGAGACCACGCAGGAGGCGTTCCTGCGCGCCGCGACCGAGCTGCTCAACGAGCAGGGCTATCGCGGCGCGTCGGCCGACCGCATCTCGGCGCGGCTGAACCTGACCAAGGGCGCGTTCTATCACCACAACGAGAACAAGGACGACCTGATCTCGGCCTGCGTCGACCGCATGTTTGCAGTGATCCGCAATACCCAGACGCTGGTGGAGAACGGCCCGGGCACTGGCTGGGACAAGCTGTGCGCGGTGTCGCGGGCGCTGGTGCAATACCAGTTCTCCAGCCAGGGGCCGCTGCTGCGCCTGACCATCTATGGCGCGCTGCCCGAGGACATGCGCAAGGAGAAGATGCTGACCATGAGCCGGCTGTCGGCGCGGATCGTGCGCTTCCTGGTGCTGGGCATGCAGGATGGCTCGATCCGGGCACTGGACCAGTCCATTGCCGCGCTGCAGGTCAACGGCATGATCAATGCCGCGGTGGAGTTGTCCCGCTGGGTGCGCGATGCCCATGCGGACAACGCCGCTGACCTGTTCGTGCGGCCGTTGCTGATGGGGATCCTCTCGGAGCCCTGAGCGCTAGCACACGCTCAAGTGTAGAGGTGGCAGGCCACCATCTGGCCATCCGGCTGCGCCAGCAGCGCCGGGTCTTCGCTGCGGCAACGCGCCATCGCCACCGGGCAGCGGGTATGGAAGCGGCATCCCGACGGCGGATTCATCGGGCTCGGCACCTCGCCCTGCAGCACGATGCGCTTGCGGCTGCGCTCGCCTTCCACGCTGGCCACCGGCACCGCCGACAGCAGCGCCTGGGTGTAGGGATGGCGGGGGCGGGCGTAGAGCGCCTCGCGGCTCGCGATCTCGACGATGCGGCCCAGGTACATCACCGCGATGCGGTCGCTGATATGCCGCACCACGGCCAGGTCGTGCGCGATGAACAGGTAGGACAGGCCAAGCCGCCGCTGCAGCGACATCAGCACGTTGACCACCTGCGCCTGGATCGACACGTCGAGCGCCGACACCGGCTCATCGCAGACGATGACGCTGGGCCCGAGCGCCAGCGCGCGGGCGATGCCGATGCGCTGGCGCTGCCCGCCGGAGAACTCGTGCGGGTAGCGGTCCGCCATATAGGGCAGCAGCCCGACCATGTCCAGCAACTCCGCCACGCGCGCGCGGCGGGCGCTGCGACCGCCGGGGAAATCATGCACCTCCAGCGGTTCGCTGATGATGTCGCTGACCTTCATGCGCGGGTTCAGGGAGCCGAAGGGATCCTGGTAGACCATCTGCACGCTGCGCCGGAATTGCTGCTCCTGCGCCCGCGTGAAGCTGGCCAGGTCGGCGCCGCGGAAGGCGATGCGTCCGGCGCTGGCGGCCAGCATCTTGAGGATGGCAAGCCCGGTGGTGGACTTGCCGCAGCCGCTTTCGCCGACCAGGCCCAGGGTCTCGCCACGGCGCAGCGTGAATGACACGCCGTCGACCGCCCTGACCGAGCCCACCTGGCGCTTGAGCAGCACGCCGCGCGTGACCGGGAAATGCACCTTGAGGTCGTCGATGCGCAGGATCTCATCGCCACTCTGCACGTCGGCCCGCACGTCATGCTGCATGCCCGCCTGCACACCGCCGTTGCCCGTTGCCGGCTCCGCTATCGCTTCAATGGAGTTCATGGAGGAAGCACGCCTTGAAATGTTGGTCGGAAAGCTGCCGCGTGGCCGCGTCCGGCACGCCGAGCAACGGCGGCCGGGCGCTGCGGCACTGGTCGATCGCCTGCTTGCAGCGCGGCAGGAAGGCGCAGCCCGGGCCCAGCGCAGTCAGGTCGGGCGGCTGGCCTTCGATGGGAACCAGCGGCTCCCGGGTGTCGCCGTCAATGCGCGGCACGGAGGCCATCAGCCCGCGTGTGTAGGGGTGGGCGGGCTGCCGGTACAGGGCCTCGGCGGAGGCGGTTTCCACCAGCCTGCCGCCGTACATCACGGCAACCCGGTCGGCATAGCGCGCCACCACGCCCAGGTCATGCGTGATCAGGATCAGTGCCGTGCCCATGCGCTCGGCCAGGTCCTTCAGCAGGTCCAGGATCTGGGCCTGCACGGTGACGTCGAGCGCGGTGGTGGGCTCGTCGGCGATGATCAGCCGCGGCTCGCAGGCCAGCGCCATGGCAATCATCGCGCGCTGCCGCATGCCGCCCGAAAACTGGTGCGGATAGGCTGAAAGCCGGCTCTGGGGCTCGGGGATCTGGACCTTGCCGAGCAGCTCGCCGGCCATCCCCAGCGCGGTCTTCCAGGGCAGTCCGCGATGCAGGTGGATGGGCTCGGCAATCTGCTTGCCGATGGTGAGCGCCGGGTTCATCGACGACATCGGCTCCTGGAAGATCATCGCGATCCGGTTGCCGCGGATGGCACGCATGCCGCGGGGGCCGAGCCTGAGCAAGTCCTGGCCCTCGAACACGATCTCGCCGGAGTCGATCGAACCGCCCGGGGCGGGGATCAGGCCCAGTATCGACAGCGCCGTCACGCTCTTGCCCGAGCCGGATTCGCCGACGATGGCCAGGGTCTCGCCCGGGGCCACGTCGAACGAGACCTGGTCGACCGCGGTCACCACGCCGCGATCGGTGCGAAAGCGCGTGGTGAGGTCCCTGACCTGCAGGATGGGCTGCGTCATGCGTGTCTCCTCGGGTGGCGCGGCTCAGAAGCCAAGCTTCTTCTTCATGTCCTGGTCGATCCACATGCGTGCATAGATCGGCCCGGGCCGCACCGCGCCCGCGCGCAGCTCGCCGCCGTAGTTGCGCACCCATGGCCACCAGGCGGTGTACATGTAGGGCGTGGGCAGCCAGATATAAGGCGCCTCGGCCAGGATGTCGCGCGTCAGCCCGCGCAGCGCTTCCTGCCGCTTGCCGAGATCGCGCAGCTCAAAGGCGGCTTCGACCCGCTTCGTGTAAGCGTCGTTGCCCCACTGCGCGGCGTTCCATACCTGTCCCGGCACGAAGCTCTTGCGGATCGTGGTGGTGGGATTGGTATGGCCGTTGGCCATCATGTAGCCGGGCGCATTGGTCCGCGTCGTCATCGCGGACAGGAATGCGCCGTACTCCATCGGCTGGATCTCGATGCGCACATTGACCTGTTCCAGGTACGCGGCAATCAGCGGCAGCAGCTCCATATGGTCCGGCGCGCAGGCGCATACCTGCACCTTGAACTTGAAGCCCTTGGGGTAGCCGGCCTCGGCCAGCAGCTTGCGGGCCTTGTCGGGGTTGTAGGTGAAGAGCTCCTTCACGTTCTCAGGCATGGCGCTGAGCGGCTCGAAGTAGCCCTCGTAGTCCGGGTGCTGCGGATAGGCAAACAGCTCCGCGTTGCCGCCGTAGTACTGCTTGACGATCTCCTGCTTGTTGACCGCCATGTTGAGCGCGCGGCGCACGCGGATATCGTTGAAGGGCTTGGTGTCCACGCGCATGGCCAGGTATTGCCCGGTGAAGGACAGCCAGCGCGACCACTGCAGCTGCGGCGCGCTCTTCTTCAGCTCTTCCACCGAGGTCCAGCGTATGCCTTCCATGACGTCGAGCTTGCCCGTGCGCAGCATGGTGTTGCGCGTGGCTTCATCCTTGATGGTGCGCAGTACCATCTTGTCGACGAAGGGCAGCTTGAAATCCTTGCTGCCCACCTTCTCGGTATCCCAGTACAAGGCGTTGCGCGTATAGGTGCTGGCGTTGCCCTGCACGAACTGGGTCAGCTGGAACGGGCCGCTGCCATTGACGTGCTTCCAGTTGCCGGCGCCGGCGGTGGCCACCTCCTTCGGCATGATGCCGGAGTAGTAGCCCCAGCCGAAGCGGTAGTCCCACTCGGCGTTGTACTTGCTGAAGCGGAACAGCACCGTATGCTTGTCCTTCGCTTCCACCTTGGCCAGGTGGTCGAAATAGGTGGGGATCTTCTTCGCGCTTTCGGCCTGGCGCGTGTAGCTGAAGACCACGTCGTCCGCCACCAGTTCGCGCTCTTCCATCACGCCGGGCTTGGCCGGGAACCTGACGCCCTTGCGCAGCCTGACTTCCAGCGTCTGCGGATCGAGCCACTTCCAGCTTTCGGCCAGTTCGCCGCGGATGGCGTCCTCGGGCAGCCACGCGTCGGCCTGGAAGCTGTACTTGCCGCCGAGGCGCCTGGACTTGGACAGGTCGGCCACGAACAGCTGCTCGTAGACCTGGCCGGTGTCGTAGTTCTGCTTCCAGTTCCAGTCGGCGAGGTCCCATGACAGTGCCGAGATGGTCGGGTAGACCGAGCCGATCTCCAGCGTGCCGCCGTATTTGGGCGCGTCGCTCTGCGCGTTGGCCGTGGCCGCGCACAATGCGAGCACCACGCCCGCCAACATCGAGGATGCCTGTGTGTTCAAACCGAAGCCCTCCGTGGTCGACTGCCGTTGGCCCGGCGGCATCGCCGCCGGGAGATTCCGTGCCCCACCGCGCTAGCGGCAGGGGACTGCAATTCGGGACAGGTGCTAGCGTGTGCCGCGCATGCGCGGGTCCAGCAGGTCGCGCAGGGCGTCGCCGTAGATGTTGATCGCGTAGACCACGATGGTGAGGCAGATGCCCGGCGCCAGCGCCAGCCAGGGGCCCTGGAACATGAAGGTGCGCCCATCGCCGGACAGCATGCCGCCCCAGGTCGGCGCGGGCGGCGGCACGCCCAGGCCCAGGAAGGACAGGCCCGATTCCGCCAGGATTGCCGTGCCGACCCGGGTGGTGAACAGCACGATCACCGGGGGCAGCACATTGGGCAGGATATGGCGCCACAGGATGCGCGTGGTGGACGCGCCCATCGACTGCGCGGCGTGGACATACATGTTCTCGCGCACCGAGACCACCGCGCTGCGCACGATGCGCGAGCCGCCGATGCCAAGCAGCAGCCCCAGCGTGCAGACGATCTGCCAGCTGCCCGGGCCCAGCACCGAGACCACCACGATCAGGATCACGAGGTCCGGGAAGCTCATCCAGGCATCGACCATGCGCTGCACGATCAGGTCCAGCTTGCCGCCGAGGTAGCCGGTCAGGATGCCGAGCAGCACCGAGATCGCCGTGGCCAGCGTGGCCGCGCTCAGGCCGATCACCACCGACAGCTGCGCGCCGTACAGGCAGCGCGACAGCATGTCGCGGCCAAGGTTGTCGGTGCCGAACGGATGCGCCCAGGAGGGCGCCTGCAGCCGCTGCAGCATGCTGATCTCGTTCATGCCGTACGGCGCCAGCAGGTCGGCGAACACGCCGCAGAACAGGAAGATGGCGCAGATGACGGCGCCGGCGGCGCCCAGCGGCTTGTCGCGGAACAGCCGCCTGAGCAGCCCGCGGCCGGGCACGGCGCGCCGGACCGGTGCGGCAGCGGCCGCGGGGGCGGCGGGATTGGGGTGCAGGGCGGGCTTGGCCATCAGCGGTGCCTCACTTTCGGATCGAACAGCCCGTAGCTCAGGTCGACGAGCAGGTTGATCAGCATCACCGCGACACCCACCACCAGGAATACGCCGGTGATGACCGGATAGTCGCGCTGGTGCACGGCGTCGAGCAGCAGCAGGCCCATGCCGGGCAGCGCGAAGATCTGCTCGATGATGACCGCGCCGCCGATCAGCAGCGGCGCCTGCAGCCCGATCAGCGTCACCACCGGGATCAGCGCATTGCGCAAGGCGTGGCGCAGCACCACCAGGCGCTCGCTCAGGCCCTTGGCCCAGGCCGTGCGGATATAGTCCTGGCGCAGCACCTCCAGCATCATGGTGCGCGTCATGCGCATGGTGATGGCGGACAGCGCCATGCCCAGCACGATGGCGGGGATCAGCATGTTGCGCACATGCTGCACCGGGTCTTCATGGAAGGGCACGTAGCGGGCCTCGGGCGACCAGCCCCACCAGACCGACGGGAACACCATCACCATGGTGCCTAGCCAGAAGCTGGGGATGGCCAGCATCAGGATGGAGAACGAGCGCGCGATATAGTCGGCGGCGCTGTCCTGGCGGATGGCCGACAGCACGCCGATCGGCAGCGCCACCGACAGCGCCACCACCAGCGCGATCACGCCCAGCGAGAAGGTGGCGGGAATGCGCGCGGTCACCATCGACAGCACCGGCTCGCCCTGCCACAGCGACTGGCCCAGGTCGCCGCGCAGCACGATGCCGCCGACCCAGTGCACATACTGCTGCCACATCGGGCGGTCCATGCCGAGGGCGCGGACCAGGTCTTCACGGGTACGGGTATCGGCGCTGATGTCGTTCTGGCTCAGCATCAGGTCGACCACATCGCCCGGCACCATGCGCACGATGGTGAAGACGATCAGGCTGGCAAACAAGAGCGTGGGAATCAGCGCCAGCAGCCGGCGCAGCACGTAGGCGCTCATCGCAGCCCTGCCTTGGCGCGGCTAGCCGAAACGGAAGATACCGGCAACACGAATCTGCATGATGCTTGGTACATGTCGTCTCCTGTCTCCCGATCCCCTTGCATCCGCCAGCACCGGATCATGCTGCTGGGGGGGTGATTTCTTGATATTGCGCCAGTGGCGAAATACCGTTGCGGGTGGTCTTGCGAGGCCGTGATCCCAGCATACTGATCGTTCGAAACGAAAACAACCCGATTGCCGCGCGGAAAAGCTAGTGGTTTTCCATGGTCCCGCGGCGGTGTGCGGGACGCGCCGGCTAGTAGCCGCGCAGCGTCGCCCAGCGCTGCAACTGGACGTTGGTATCGCCGAGCAGTTCCTGGGCGGTGCGTGCCCGCTTCATGAAGAAGCCGATCTCCAGCGCGTCGGTCATGCCGATGCCGCCATGCATCTGCACGCCCTCCTGCACGGCCAGAGTCGCGGTGGTGCCAGCGCGCGCCTTGGCCACGCAGACCAGGCCGGCGGTGTCGTCCGTGCCGGCATCGAGCCGCTGCTGGCACTGCAGCACGGCGGCGCGGGTGATCTCGATCTCGGTGAACAGGTGCGCGGCGCGGTGCTGCAGCGCCTGGTACTCGCCGATGATGTGGCCGAACTGGCGGCGCTCCTTCAGGTAGGCAAGCGTGCGGTCGAAGGTTTCGTCGGCGATGCCGAGCAGTTCGGATGCCAGCACGGCGCGGCCCACGTCCAGCACGCGCTCCAGCATGGCGGCGCCATTGCCGGGGGTGCCCAGCACAGCGGCGGCCGGCAGCCGGACCTCGCGCAGGGTCACGCGCGCCGCATTGGTGGCGTCGGCCATGACCGTGCGCTCGATCGAGAGGCCGGCGCTGCCGGCGGGCACCAGGAAGAGCGTGATGCCGTCGCGGTCGTCGCGCGCGCCGGCGGTGCGCGCCGCCACGATCAGGGTGTCGGCGACGTGGCCATCGACGACAAAGACCTTGTCGCCATCGAGGCGGAAGCCGTCGCCGTCGGCGCTTGCGCGCAGGGCATGGCGCGTGGGCCGGTGCCTGGCGCTCTCTTCCAGTGCCAGCGCGGTCAGGTGCTGGCCGGCGGCGATGGCGGGCAGCATCGCCGTGCGCTGCGCATCGCTGCCGTAGTGGCTGAGCAGCGCCGCGCCCAGCACGGCGGTGGACAGGAATGGCGAGGGCGCCAGCGTGCGCCCGATCGCTTCCATGATGACGCCGGCCTCCACTACGCCCAGGCCGCTGCCGCCATATTGCTCGGGCACCAGCACGCCGGCGAAGCCGAGTTCAGCGAGCTGCTGCCACAAGGCGCGGGAGAAGCCGGTCTCGTCGCGGGTATCGCGCAGCGTGCGCAGCGCGGAGATCGGGGCGGATTCGCGCAGGAAGGTCAGGGCGCTGTCGCGCAGCATTTCCTGCGTCTGGTTCAGTACGATGGGCATGGGCGGACTCGTGTCTGGGTACGGGGCAGCGGGGGAAGCGCACGGGGCCGGGCTCAGGCGCCCGGCAGGCCGAGCAGGCGCTTGGCGACGATGTTGAGCTGGACCTCGCTGGTGCCGCCCTCGATCGAGTTCGCCTTGCTGCGCAGCCACGCGCGTGCCAGCGCGCCCTGCTGGCTGCGCTCGCTTTCCCATTCCAGCGCGTCGCTGCCGCCGATCGACATCAGCAGCTCGTAGCGGCGCTTGTTCAGTTCCGCGCCGTAGTACTTGAGCACCGACGAGAACGCCGCGATGCCCTCGCCCTGGCGGGCCAGGTCGCGCACCCGCTCGCCGGCCGCGGCAAAGGCGGCTTCGTCGATCTCGAACTGTGCGACGTGTGCGCGCAGCATCGGCTCGTCGAGCCGGCCGGCGGCGTCCAGCCCGATGGCCTTTGCCGCATGCGCGCCAAGCGGCTGCCGCATGCCGCGGCTGCCGATGGCGCTGATCATCTCGCGCTCGTGGGTGAGCAGGTACTTGGCAATCTCCCAGCCGCCGTTGAGCTCGCCGACCAGCTGTGCGCGCGGCACCGCGACGTCGTCGAAGAAGGTCTCGCAGAAGGGGGATTTGCCGGAGATCAGCAGGATGGGCCGGGTCGTCACACCCGGCGTTTCCATGTCGAACAGCAGGAAGCTGATGCCGGTGTGCTTTTGCGCCGCAGCATCGGTGCGCACCAGGCAGAAGATCCAGTCGGCCTGGTCGGCATAGGACGTCCACACCTTCTGGCCGTTGACCAGGAAATGATCGCCGCGGTCCTCGGCGCGGGTCTGCAGCGCGGCCAGGTCGGAACCGGCGTTGGGCTCGGAGTAGCCCTGGCACCAGCGGATTTCGCCGCGGGCGATGCGGGGCAGGTGCTCGCGCTTCTGGGCTTCGGTGCCGTACCTGAGCAGGGCGGGGCCAAGCATGGAGATGCCGAAACTCTGCAGCGGCACGCGGCAGCCGAGCCGGGCCATTTCCTCGCGCAGCACCTTGGCCTGCTCGCGCGCCAGGCCGGCGCCGCCGTATTCCGTGGGCCATTCGGGCACGGTCCAGCCCTTGTCGGCCATGCGGCCAAGCCACTGGCGCTGGGCCTCGGACTGGAAGCGGAACCTGCGCCCGCCCCAGCAGATGTCGTCTTCGTTGCGCACCGGCTGCCGCATCTCGGCCGGACAGTTCTGCTCCAGCCAGGCGCGCGCTTGCTGCCGGAAGGTCTCCAACTCGTCCACGCGTGTCTCCTTGTGCTCAGGTGCCTTTCGCTGGACGCCTCTTTCTCTGGCGCGCTGCCGGTGAGGTCGCCCGCACCTGGCTGGTCGGCCAGGCGGCGTATCCCGTTATACAAGTCGCATCTGGCAGCGTCAATACTCAATTACCTAAAATGGATGTGGCGGGAGCAGCGGCCGGATCTCCGATGTGCGTGCATTGCAGGCCATGGGTCATGTCTGAGGTTGCGCTGCAGCACGAAAAATCCGAGGAAATAAGCGGTAAATCGACGTAGCCACCCAGTGAAAGGAAGGCCGGTCGTTGAAGATGTTTCCTGTGGTAGCATCCATTCAAAACATACTGTTATCACTAAAAAACGGGATACGCCGGTTGCGTGCGATGCCGGACAGGCAGCTTGCCAACGCAGACCGGTGCCATAGGGAGACCAAGCCGTGCCCGTCGTCATGCCTTCGCTCGACCAGCGAACCGTTTCGTATCCCGGTGCCCGGGCGCCGGACCGCGTGCGCTGGGTGGATTCAGGCGGCACAGGTCTCGGCGCATGACAGGCGAGCGGACCCCCGAGCGGGTAGCCGGCCCCGACGAGGGGCCTGACCTGAGCGCGCATGAGCAGGCTGAGCGGTGCTATCTCCAGCATGTCGACCAGCACCTGCCGCGCAACGCCCGCGCGTACCTGGCGCACGGCATGCTGGGCATGACCGGGTTCCGGCTGGTGACCGCGCCCACCTTCGTGCCGGCCTACCTGTACCTGCTGTCCGGCTCCAAGCTGACTGTCGGCATCGTGCTGTCCGCGCAATATGCGGGCATGGCCGCGTCGTCGATCTGGGGCGCCACGCTGATCGAGCACCGCCCGCGCGTCTTGCCGCTGATCTATCTGGTGGGCTGGCTGGTGCGCGCGCAGATCCTGGGGCTGGCGCTGTCGGCGCTGTGGCTGTCGGGCGAGGCGGCGCTGGTCGCGGCGGGCATCTTCCTGCTGCTGTTCGGGCTGCTCAACGGCGTGCAGAACGTCAGCTTCAACTACCTGACCTCCAAGATCATCCCACTGGCGCGCCGCGGCCGGCTGACCGCGCTGCGCAATTTCTGCGGCGGGCTCACCGCGGCCGCGGTGGCGTGGCTGGGCGGGCGCTACCTGGTGGGCAACCAGGTGCTGGGCAACGGCTATGCCGCCACCTTCCTGGCGGCCTTTGTGCTGACCAGCATCGGCATTTCAGCGCTCACGCAGATGCGCGAGCCGACCCTGCACGACGTGCGCCTGCCGGCGGGCTTCCTGCGCCGCCTGGCCGAGGTGCCGGCGCTGCTGCGTGCGGACCGCGATTTCGTGCGCTTTTTCGTGGCGCGCGCGCTGGTGGCGTCCGGCATGATGGCGATGCCGTTCTATGCGATCTATGCCGGCACCCATATCGACCTGTCCGGTGCGGTGCTGGGCTACATGAGCCTGGCCTACCTGCTGGCGCAGACCACCAGCAGCCTGGCCTGGGGCCGCATCGCCGACCGCCACGGCTACCGGCTGGTGTTCCTGGCCAGCATCGCGCTGTGGGTGGCGGCAACGCTGCTGCTGTTGTGCGGCACCACGCTGCCCGGCGTCCTGCTTGCCTTCTGTGGGCTGGGGGCCGCCTTTGGCGGCTTCTTCATCTCGGCTGACAACCTCGTGATGGAGTTCGGCAGCCGCAAGGACCGGCCCATGCTGCTGGCGGTGTCCGATACCGCCACCTACGCGATGATGGCCATCGGCCCGGTCTGCGGCGGCCTGCTGGCCCAGGGCGTGCGCTTCTGGGTGGTGTTCGCGCTCGCCATCGTGGTCAAGTGCGCCGCCTTCGTGCTGGCCCTGCGCATTGTCGACCCGCGCCGGCGCAGGGCGGCGCTTGAGCATCCGCCGGGCCTGCACCGGCACCCCACACCGATTCAATCCAGGAGAACCGATCCATGACCGCCATCAACGCCGTGACCGACCTCACGGTGGACGCCGACATCGCCGTCCTGAGCCTCGACTCGCCCCCCGTCAATGCACTGTCCGCCGCCGTGCGCAGCGGCATCCGCGACGGCATGGCGCGCGCGCTCGCCGACGATGCCGTCAAGGCCGTGGTGCTGATCTGCGCCGGCAAGACCTTTGTCGCGGGCGCGGACATCACCGAGTTTGGCAAGCCGCCGGCGGGCCCGTCGCTGGCGGAGGTGCAGGCCATGATCGAGGACGCGCCCAAGCCGGTGGTGGCTGCCATCCACGGCACCGCGCTCGGCGGCGGGCTGGAGCTGGCGCTGGTGTGCCACTACCGCATTGCCACGCGCTCGGCAAAGTGCGGGCTGCCGGAAGTCAATCTCGGCCTGCTGCCGGGGGCGGGCGGCACCCAGCGGCTGCCGCGTATCGTGGGCCCGGAACAGGCGCTGGAGATGGTCACCTCGGGCACGCACGTGGCGGCCAGCGCAGCGGCGGAGATGGGTCTGGTCGACCTGCTGACCGATGACGCCTCGTTGCGTGCCGACGCGGTGGCGTTCGCACGCAAGGTGGTGGCCGAGAAGCGGCCCCTGCGCAAGGTGCGCGAATCCGATGACAAGGTGGCGGCCGCGCGCGGCAAGCCGGAACTGTTCGCTGCCTTCCGCAAGGCCAATGCGCGGCGCTTTCGCGGCTTCGATGCGCCCGAGTTCAATATCCGCTGCATCGAGGCGGCGGTGGAGCTGCCATTCGAAGCCGGCCTGAAGCGCGAGCGCGAGCTGTTCACCGAACTGCTCAACGGCACGCAGTCGGCGGCCCAGCGCTACTACTTCTTTGCCTCGCGCCAGGTATGGAACGTGCCGGATGTGGGAGCCGACACGCCCGCCCTTGCGGTCAGGCGCATCGGCATCGTCGGCGCGGGCACCATGGGCGGCGGCATCGCCATGAACTTCCTCAACGCCGGCTATCCGGTGACCATCGTCGAGTCCTCGCAGCAGGCGCTGGACCGCGGCCTGAAGACGATCCGGGCCAACTACGACAACACCGCGCGCAAGGGGCGCCTGAGCGCGGCCGATGTCGAGGCCCGCATGGCGCTGCTCACGCCCACGCTGGACCTGCAGCTGCTGGCCGATGCCGACCTGATCATCGAAGCGGTGTTCGAGAACATGGAGGTCAAGCAGGAGCTGTTCGGCAAGCTGGACCGGATCGCCAAAGCGGGCGCCATCCTTGCCACCAATACCTCGGCGCTGGACGTGAACGTGATCGCGGCCGCGAGCTCGCGCCCGGAGGCGGTCATCGGCCTGCATTTCTTCTCGCCCGCCAACGTGATGAAGCTGCTGGAAGTGGTGCGCGGCGACAAGACCGCAAAGCCGGTGATCCGCACCGCGATGGAACTCGCGCGCAAGATCGGCAAGGTCGCGGCGCTGGTCGGGGTATGCCCGGGTTTTGTCGGCAACCGCATGCTGGCCCAGCGCCAGCGCGAGGCCCAGAAGCTGGTGCTGGACGGGGCGCTGCCGTGGGACGTGGACCGCGTGCTGTACGACTTCGGCTTTCCGATGGGCCCCTTCGCCATGAGCGATCTCGCCGGGCTTGACCTTGGCTGGGTGCGCGAGAAGTCCAGCGGCTCGACGCTGCGCGAGGTGCTGTGCGAGATGGACCGCCGCGGGCAGAAGGCCGGCGCCGGCTACTACGACTACGACGAACAGCGCAACGCGAAGCCGTCGCCGGTGGTCGAGCAGGTCATTCGCGACTTCGCCGCGAAACAGGGCAGGAACAGCCGCGTGGTGTCGGAGCAGGAGATCCTGGAGCGCTGCATCTATCCGATGATCAACGAAGGCGCGAAGATCCTGCAGGAAGGCAAGGCGATCCGCGCCTCGGACATCGACGTGATCTGGGTGAACGGCTACGGCTGGCCGGTGTATCGCGGCGGCCCGATGTTCTATGCCGACACCATCGGGCTGGACAAGGTGCTGGCGGCGATGCGGCGCTATGAGGCGCTGTATGGCGCGGACTTCGCGCCGGCGCCACTGCTGGAGGAACTGGCGGCGCAGGGGCGCAGGTTCGCCGATCTCTAAGGCAGCAAGGGCTGCCTCGGCCGGCCGGTGCCATGCGCCGGCCAGGCGCTTACTTCTTCTTGACCACGCTGACCTTGCCGTCGGCCTCCAGGTACAGCGCCTTGACCTCGTCGATCGATTCCAGTCCCTCCTGCCGGTACTTGGCTTCGAGCTCTTCGTCGGTGATGGATTCGCGCCGCATGTTCTCGCGCAGCTTGGTGCCATTGCGCACCAGCAGCACCTTCCTGGGTTCGGCAAAGCGCTGGAAAGCGGGGGAGTGGTAGGCCAGCAGGTCGATCAGCCGGTTCCAGGCGATCAGCGTGACCACCAGCAGCACGGCATCGGCGACGCTCTCGCCGTTGCCTGCCATGCCGTTCTGCGCGGCGTCGGCGACGATCACCACCAACAGCAGGTCGGCGATGCCCAGCGAGCCGATGTCGCGCCGGACCACGAAGCGGAACAGCAGGAACAGCACCCAGTACATCAACGTGCCGCGCACGATGATCTCGAGCGGGGACAGGGTCAGGAGGAGGGCTTCGCGCCAGTCGAACGACAGGTCCATGCGCGCTACCCAGCAACTTCCGGGCCACTTTGCAACGATGGCGGCTGTGGCGCGGGAGTCGCCGCGCCGCGGGTAATTCTTACACCTGGCGCGTACGGTTTGCTGCGCTGAAAGCCAGGCGTCCCGCACGCGGCGGGGACGCCTGGCGGTCCGGCCTCAGGCTAGTCCGCCTGGATGCCGAACTCCTTGACCACCTTGGTGTAGCGGGCGGTGTCGGCGGCGATCAGCTTCGACAGCACCGCCGGCTCGCCGCCCGCAGGCGTGACCGCGATGGTGGCCATGCGCGCCACCACGTCGGGCATCTTCAGGATCTCGTTGACGTGCGTGTTGAGCGTGCGCACCAGGTCGGCCGGCATGCCCTTGGGTCCGAGCAGGGCCTGCCAGGCGCCGATTTCCACGTCCTTGTAGCCCAGCTCGGCCAGCGTCGGCACGTTGGGCGCGAACGGCGAGCGCTTCTGGTCCGCAACCGCCAGCGGCACCAGGCTGCCGTTGCCGACATACTGCGAGATTGCGCCATAGGTGATGTAGGTCACCGGCACCTGCCCGCCGATCACGTCGACGATGGCCGGCGCCAAGCCGCGGTAGGGCACCTGGCTGATCTTGATGCCGGCGGACTTGTTGAACATTTCGCCCATGATGTGCATCGGCGAGCCATTGCCGGGCGTGGCATAGGTTTCCACCTTGCCGGCCTTGGCGCGCGCCACCAGCTCGCTGACCTTGGTGATGCCGCTGCCCTTGTTGACGACCACGAACAGCGACTGCGTGCCGATCTGGCTGATGGGAGTGAGGTCGTGCTGCACGTCATAGCTGGCGCCGGTGCCGGCCTTGAGCACCAGCGGCGCGAGGGCGACGGTGTTGGGGGCCAGCAGCAGGGTGTAGCCGTCCGGGTTGGCGCGCGCCACGTAGGCGCTGCCGATGGTGCCGGCGGCGCCGGTGCGGTTTTCCACCACCACCGACTGCTTCAGGCGCGGGGCGAGCTTTTCCGCGAACAGGCGCGCCAGCACGTCGACGTCGCCGCCGGCCGGATAGGCTACAACGATGGTGATGGGCTTGTTCGGGTACGCACCCTGGGCCAGGGCGGTGCCGCCGGTGGCAGCGACCAGGGCGGTCGCGGCGGCCAGCGTGGCGAGTACTTTGCGGCGTACGGACTTCATGATGTTCAGACCTCTGTAAGACGTGGCGCCCGGACGGGCCGGGGCCAATGGCTGTGTTGGCGTCCGGCGCCTTGCATGCGCCGGACGGTACCGCCGGGGGGCGCGGAGGAAATCAGAAAACGTGCTTGATGCCGATCATCGAGCCCCACTGGTTCTCGCCCGGGCGCGGGTTCGAGCCAGGCGAGCCGCCGCTGACCGACATGGCCAGCTGGCCGCCGTTGTTGATGAAGCCGGCGGTGGCGTACACCGAGGTGCGCTTGCTGAAGCTGTACATCGCGCGCAGCGTATACAGCATGGCCTGGTTGTCGCTGCCGTGGTAGTTCAGGAAGTAGACCTGGCCGGCCAGGTTGACCGCGGGGGTGATGTCGTAGGACGCGCCGGCGTAGTACAGGTCGCTGATCGGGGTGGGGCTGCCCTCGTTGTCGCGGCGGATCCAGCCGGCGCCGATCTTGGTGCGCTGGAACAGCATGTAGCCGCCGAGAGACAGGCGGTCGTCGGTCAGGTTGCTGTTGGTCAGGCCGCCGAAGGCGCCCGGGCCGCCGCGCTGCGAGTCATACGCGGCGGTGACGCCCCAGGTCTTGTTGTCGTAGCCGAGCATGGCCGACCACTGGCGGCACGCCTTCTTGTCGGTGGCGTTCTCGCCGGCGCAGTTGGTGCCCGAGGGGCTGGGGCCGGCGTTGACCGCATCGCGCCCGAAGCTGTAGGTGGCGCCCACCACGAAACCGCTGAAGTTGGCCTTGTACGACACCGCGTTGTCGGCGCGCGTATTGGGCAGGTAGCTGTCGAGCGAGCCCGAGCCGTACACGTTGGGCCCCAGGACATCGCTGTCGAGCGTGGCCCAGAACAGCATGGTGTACTGGCGGCCGAACGACAGCTGCCCGTACTGGTTGCTCAGCCCGACCAGCGCCTGGCGCCCGAACAGGCGGCCGCCCTGGTTGGAGGTGCCCGAATCCGGCGAGAAGCCCGACTCCAGCACGAAGATGCTCTTCAGGCCGCCGCCAAGGTCTTCAGTGCCGCGGATGCCCCAGCGCGAGGGCACGGTCGCGGTCAGGTTGGGCATGCGCACCAGGCCGTCGCCGTTGGCGCCGACATTGCTCACATACTCGACGCCCGTGTCGATGACCCCGTACAGGGTGACCGAGGATTGTGCCGAGGCCAGCAGGGGGAAAGCCGCGGCCAGGCCTGCGGCGATTCGTGCAAGTTTCATCTACCAGTTTCCTTCCGTTTTCCGTTTTGTCGTCTTGTCGTCCGCTGCCACTGCGGATGGCGGCTGCGGATGCTGTTTCGGTCTCTTTTGTGTTTTATATATGAAACATCAAACAACATAAGAAACGTCAAGCAAAATATAGCTGCGAGTTTCCACAAGATGTGAGGAGGGTTATCCCTAGTGAGGCGACGCCGCGACGGCTAACGCCGGCTCTGCGCGGAGGTTTCCGATCTTTCTATCGTTAACCCTCATCCCGGCTGGGCTCCGACACGCCTATGCTTCAAAAGTTTTATTCTCAAACCTAAGTTTTATATATGGAACAAAATCAGCCCCACATCCTGGCCGAGCCAGACCGGCAGTTGCTGGAAGCCCTCGACAGCGGGTTTGCCCAGCGCGTGGTGCAGGTGGGCGCGGACGGCGAGCGCGTGGCTTACCGCAGCGGCGGGAGCACGGGCCCTGCGGTCGTGCTGCTGCACGGCATCAGTTCCGGGGCGGCGTCGTGGCTGCCGTGCGCGAGCCTGCTGGCCGCGCACGCGCGGGTGATCGCCTGGGATGCGCCGGGCTATGGCGATTCGTCGCCGCTGCCGCAGGCGCGGCCGCTGGCGTCGGACTACGCGCAGCGGCTGGACCGGCTGCTGCAGGCACTGGGCGTGCAGCCGGCGTTGATCGTCGGGCATTCGCTGGGCGCGCTGATGGCGGCGGCCTATGTTGCCAACGCGCGCCAGCTGCCCGCGCGCCTGCTGTTGCTCAGCGTGGCGCAAGGCTACGGCGGCGCGGGCAGGGAGGCGCAGGCAAGGGAAGTGGCGCGGCAGCGGCTGGAGGCGCTGGAATCCCTGGGCGTTGATGGCCTGGCGCAACGCGGCCCGGCCCGGCTGCTGAGCGAGGAAGCCGACCCCGGCGCCCAGGCATGGGTGCGCTGGAACATGCAGCGGCTGAACCCGGACGGCTACCGCCAGGCGGTGGCGATGCTGTGCGGCGACGACATCCACGCCTACCTGGCGCGGCGCCCCGATGCCTTGCCCACGCAGATCGCCTGCGGCAGCCGCGATGTCGTCACCACGCCGCCAGCCTGCGGCACGCTGGCCGAACGCTTCGGCCTGCCGTTCTCGCTGATCCCCGATGCCGGCCACGCCTGCTATATCGACCAGGCCGCCGCCACCGCGCGGCTGATCCGCTCGGTGCTGGACGACGCCACCTGAAGCCACCGCGGCGGCGCCTGCCGCCGCATCCCGAGCGGTGTCGCGCAGCTTGCGCCACCCGTTCCAGATTTCGTATGCCGATCGCGGGTTAACCCCAGTCAATTTTTGCGGCCGCGTTGTCTATAGTCGTACCTGTGTTCAATATCTAAACCAGTGTTTCATTAGTAAAACGTAGCCAGGCGATCGCAAGACCGGTCGGCGAGGCACGCGGAACACGGTCCCCCCGCTGCAAGACATGGAGCAAAGCGCAATGGAAAGCCTCTCGTACAACCCGAACCTGGTGCCCTGGGAGCGTCCGGCGCCGAACAACGTGGCAGGCAAGGGCCATATCGAGCAGCCCGGCAAGGTCGCCAACATCGTCTGGCAGACCCGCGCCGCCGCGCCGACCGCCTATGAGAACGCGCTGGGCGATGCCCTCGAAGCCGCGTTCGAAGGCGGCGCGCAGAACCCGCAGGACATCGTGCGCGCCTTCAATGACGCCGGCTTCCTGGGCGTGGACGGCCAGCCCTGGACCGAAGAGCGCTTCCTGTCCGAAATGCGCCGGCTGGGTGCCTGAGCCCGCCCCAGTCCAAGTCCAGCCTCGAAGCGAGAAAACCATGGAATCGAACAAGCAAGCCCGCACCGAAGCCCGCCTGAACACCGGCCTGCGCAACTACTGGTACCCGGTCGCCGCCTCGTGGGCGGTGTCCCATGCCCCGATCGGCATTACCCGCCTGAGCCAGAACATCGTGCTGTGGCGCGACGGCGAAGGCCAGGTCCACGCCCTGGAAGACCGCTGCCCGCACCGCGGCGCGCGCCTGTCGATGGGCTGGAACCTGGGCGACCGCGTTGCCTGCTGGTACCACGGCGTCGAGGTCGGCGGCGATGGCCAGGTCAAGAGCGTGCCGGCGGTGGAAAGCTGCCCGCTGGAAGGCCGCACCTGCGTGCGCAGCTACCCGGTGCAGGAGAAGGCCGGCGCCATCTTCCTGTGGTTCGGGGACCAGGCCCCGCAAGGCGAGGGCAGCCCCGACGAACTGCGCCTGCCGGAAGAACTGGTCAGCGAGGAACACAGCAACTTCCTGTGCGTGGCGCACTGGGACTGCAACTACCGCTACGCCATCGACAACGTGATGGACCCGATGCACGGCGCCTACCTGCATGCGGTGTCGCACTCGATGGCCAGCGGCGAGAAGTCCGCCGTGATGCAGGTGCGCGAGACCGAGCACGGCCTGGTGTTCGAGAAGACCGGCCAGCGCGGCGTCAATTTCGACTGGGTGGAATTTGGCGAGACCGGCACGCTGTGGCTGCGCCTGGCGATTCCGTACCGCGCCAGCGTCGGCCCCGGCGGCCCGTTCGGCATCGTCGGCATGGCCACGCCGGTGGATGAAGACCACTGCATGGTGTTCTTCTGGCGTACCCGCCACGTGCAGGGCTGGGAGCGCGACGTGTGGCGCTTCCTGTACCGCAACCGCCTGGAGCAGCTGCACTGGGACGTGCTGGAGCAGGACCGCGTGGTGCTGGAAATGATGGCCCCGAACGCGCGCGACCACGAGATGCTGTACCAGCACGACGCCGGCATTACCCGCGTGCGCCGCCTGCTCAAGCGCCGCGCCGAGCAGGAAGTGGCCGACGAGCCCGTCGCCATGCTGCAACCCGCCGGAGCCGCCAGCCATGCCTGAGGCAAACACCAACAACACGCTGCTGGCCGGGCGCAAGGTGCTGGTCACCGGCGCCGCGCGCGGACTGGGCCTGGCCTTCGTCAAGGCGCTGGCCGAAGCCGGCGCCACCGTGGCCATGGCCGACATCCTGGCCGAGCGCCTGCAGCAGGAAGCCGACGCCCTGCGCGCCCGCGGCCTGAAGGTGGTGCCGGTCACGCTGGACCTGTCCGATCCGGCCTCGGTGCAGGCTTGCGCCGAGGCCGCGGTCAAGGCGCTGGGCGGGCTCGACGGCCTGGTCAACAACGCCGCCGTGACGGATTCCGGCGGCCGTGACGCCGCCGCCATCGACATCGCCACCTGGGACCGCGTGATGAACGTCAACGTGCGCGGCACCTGGCTGATGACCACCGCCTGCCTGCCGGCGCTGCGCGCCAGCGGCCGCGGCGCCATCGTCAACCTGGCTTCGGACACGCCGCTGTGGGGCGCGCCCAACCTGCTTGCCTACGTGGCGAGCAAGAGCGCCATCATCGGCATGACCCGTTCGCTGGCGCGTGAACTGGGCAAGGACCAGATCACGGTGAACGCCGTGGCCCCGGGCCTGACGCTGGTGGAAGCCACCGAATACGTGCCGCAGCACCGGCACGACCTGTACCGCGAGCAGCGCGCGATCACGCGCGAGCAACTGCCCGACGATGTTTGCGGCGCGGTGCTGTTTGCACTGTCCGACCTCGCCCGTTTCGTGACCGGCCAGACGCTGGCGGTCAACGGCGGCTTTGTCATGCATTGATCCAACCGATCCACTGAAAACAGAAGGAATCCAAATGAGCGATCTTTCTCAACCGCAAAACATCAAGCGTTCCTGGGACCAGCCGGAGAACGCTTCGTTCGACCAATGGATGGAAAGCCGCGTGGCGCGCTTCTCCACGCGCAAGTACGACTGGGACGCGCTGAAGTTCCAGGCCGACTACGACCCCAAGTACCGCCGCGCGCAGATGCGCTACCTGGGCACCGGCGGCACCGGCGTGGCCGCCGACACCAACACCGTGCCGAGCGAGCATTTCACCTTCTCCACCATGATCATCCCGGCCGGCCATGAAGGCCCGTCGCATATCCACACCGACGTGGAAGAGGTGTTCTTCATCCTGCGCGGCAAGGTCAAGCTGATCTTGGAAAAGGACGGCGAGCGCTACGAGACCATCCTGACCGACCGCGACCTGGTCTCGGTGCCGCCGGGCGTCTACCGCGAGGAAATCAACATCGGCGAGGAAGACGCGCTGATGTGCGTGATGCTGGGCGCGAAGAAGCCGATCACGCCGACCTACCCGCCCGAGCATCCGCTGACGAAGATCAAGCGCTGATGCCGGCGAACGTCCGTCAGCACGCATCCACCGAAGCCATGAGCAGCAACCCCATCCCGGCCACGTCCGCCGCCAGCGAAACCCCGGACAAGTACATCGTCCCGGGCCTGGAGCGCGGCCTGCGCCTGCTGAGCGAGTTCAGCAGCAAGGACCGCACCATGTCGGCAGCGGAACTGGCGCGCCGCCTGAAGGTGCCGCGCTCGACCGTGTTCCGCCTGCTGGCCACGCTGGAAATGCTGGGCTTTGTCGAGCGCGCCGATGGCGGCCGGGATTTCCGGCTGGGCATGGCCGTGCTGCGCCTGGGGTTTGAATACCTGGCGTCGCTGGAGCTGACCGAGCTGGGCCGCCCGCTGCTGGAGCGGCTGCGCGACGAGATCGGCTATCCCAGCAACCTGGTGGTGCGCGACGGGCGTTCGATCGTCTACGTGGCCAAGGCGGTGTCGCCGCGGCCGTTTGCCAGCTCGGTCAACGTCGGCACGCGCCTGCCCGCGCATGCCACGGTGCTGGGGCGCGTGCTGCTGGAAGACCTGTCGCTGGCGGAGCTGCGCACGCTGTACCCGGAGACGCAGCTTGCGGTGTTTTCCGAGAGCACGCCGCGCACCGTCGACGAGCTGCACGAGATCGTGCAGCGCGACCGCGAGCGCGGCTACGTGCTGCAGGAAGGCTTTTTCGAAGCCAGCATTTCCACCATCGCCGCGCCCGTGCGCGACCGCACCGGCAAGGTGGTGGCGGCGTTGGGCGCCACCATCCCCGCCGCGCATATCGATCCGGCGCAACTGGATGCGATGGTGGAGAAGGTCAGGGATACCGCGGGCGAGTTGTCGCGCCTGCTCGACTACCGCCCGTCGCTGCGCAGCAGCGGCGCCAAGGTGGTGAATCTGTATCGGGAGTGAGGACAATGTCCATGATTGAACTCGGCGGCAAGGTTGCCGTCGTCACCGGCGGGTCCTCCGGCATCGGGCTGGCGACCGTCGAGCTGCTGCTCGAAGCGGGCGCCGCCGTGGCCATGTGCGGCCGCGACGAGAACCGACTGCGCAGCGCCGAAGCGCAGCTGCGCGAGAAATTCCCCGGGTGCCGGCTCCATGCCGCCACCTGCGACGTGCTCAAGCCTGAACAGGTCGCCGCCTTTGCCGCTGCCGTGCAGGCCACGCTGGGCAACGTCGACATGCTGGTCAACAACGCCGGCCAGGGCCGTGTCTCCACCTTCGCCAACACCGAGGACGCGGCCTGGATGGAAGAACTGCAGCTCAAGTTCTTCTCCGTGATCCACCCGACGCGCGCGTTCCTGCCGCAGCTTGAGAAGTCAGGCCAGGGCGCCATCGTCTGCGTCAACTCGCTGCTGGCGCAGCAGCCGGAGCCGCACATGGTGGCGACTTCCGCCGCGCGTGCCGGCGTGCTCAACCTGGTGCGCTCGATGGCCACCGAGTTTGCGCCCAAGGGCGTCCGCGTCAACGGCATCCTGATCGGCCTGGTCGAATCGGGCCAGTGGCGCCGCCGCTTCGAGGCGCGCCCTGAAGCAGACCGCCACCTGGACTGGGCCGCATGGACCGCGCGCCTGGCCCAGCAGAAACATATTCCCCTTGGCCGCCTGGGCCTGCCGGTCGAGGCAGCCCGCGCCATCCTGTTCCTTGCCTCGCCGTTGTCTTCGTACACCACGGGCAGCCATATCGATATCTCCGGAGGACACTCCCGTCATGCCTAATCAACAACAGTACGAGCAACAGCAGGTCACCGTCGGTTGCGCCATCACGGCGTTTCTCGAGCAGTGCGGCGTCAAGGCCGCCTTCGGCGTGATCTCGATCCACAATATGCCGATCCTCGACGCCATGGGCGAGCGCGGCAAGATCCGCTTCGTGCCGGCGCGCGGCGAAGCGGGCGGCACCAATATGGCCGATGCCTATGCCCGCACCACCGGTGGCCTGGGCGTGTGCCTGACCAGCACCGGCACCGCCGCGGGCAACGCCGCCGGCGCCATGGTCGAAGCGCTGACCGCCGGCACGCCGATGCTGCATATCACCGGCCAGATCGAAACGCCTTACCTGGACCAGAGCCTCGCCTACATCCACGAAGCGCCGGACCAGCTCACCATGCTCAAGGCCGTGTCCAAGGCCGCCTTCCGCATCCGCAGCGCCGACACCGCCATCAGCACCATCAAGCTGGCCGTGCAGACCGCACTGACGGCGCCGACCGGCCCGGTCAGCGTGGAGATCCCCATCGACATCCAGGCCGCGCTGATCGAGATGCCGGCCGACCTGCAGCCGCTGCCGGTGCCGCAGCACGTGCCGTCGGCACATGCGCTGGACGCGCTGGCCGAGCGCCTGGCCAAGGCCAAGCGCCCGCTGCTGTGGCTGGGCGGCGGTGCGCGCCACGCCAGCAAGCAGGTGCAGCGCCTGCTGGACCTGGGCTTCGGCGTGGTCACCAGCACGCAAGGCCGCGGCATCGTGCCGGAAGACGATCCCCGTTCGCTGGGCGCCTACAACCTGCATAAGCCGGTCGAGGCCTTCTACCAGACCTGCGACGCGATGCTGGTGGTGGGCTCGCGCCTGCGCGGCAATGAAACCCTGAAGTACGAACTGAAGCTGCCGCGCCCGCTGCTGCGCATCGACGCCGACCCGGCCGCCGAAGGCCGCTGCTACCTGAGCGACTACTTTGTCAGCGGCGACGCCGCGCTGGCGCTGGACGCCCTGGCGGATCGGCTTGAAAAGCGCATGCAGATCGACCCGGCCTTCGCCGCCGACCTGCGCCGCGCCCATGACACCGCCGTCAACAGCCTGGTCGACGGCCTGGGCCCGTACTCGGCGCTGGTGCAGGCGCTGCAGGGCGCGGTCGGCCGCAGCTTCAACTGGGTGCGCGACGTGACCGTGTCGAACAGCACCTGGGGCAACCGCCATCTGCGCATCTTCGATTCGCGTGCCGGCGTGCATGCGCTGGGCGGCGGCATCGGCCAGGGCCTGGCGATGGGCATCGGCGCCGCGATCGGTGCTGCGGCGACCGCTTCGGGCAAGAAGACCTTCACGCTGGCCGGCGACGGCGGTTTTATCCTGAACCTGGGCGAACTGGCCACCGCGGTGCAGGAACGCGCCGACATGGTGATCGTGCTGATGAACGACAAGGGCTACGGCGTGATCAAGAACATCCAGGACGCCCAGTACGGCGGCCGCCGCCACTACGTGGACCTGCATACCCCGGACTACGCCACGCTGGCCAAGTCGCTGTCGCTGCGCCATGCGCGCGTGAGCAACCTGGCCGAGGTCGGCGCCGCGCTGGAAGCGGCCACGGTCGAGTCGGGCCCGTTCCTGCTGGAGATCGACATGCTGTCGATCGGTTCCTTCAAGACCATCTTCGCCGGCCCCCCGGTGAACAAGGACAACGAAGAGCCGGCGCGCGAACAAACCACTGTCACCGCCTGAGGGAGACCGGAGATGCTGCATGTGTCCATGGTTGGCTGCGGCGCGATCGGCCGCGGCGTGATGGAATTGCTCAAGAGCGATCCCGAGGTGGTGTTCGACGTGGTGATCGTGCCGGAGCACACGATGGACGAGGCCCGCGACGCGGTCACCGCGCTGGCGCCGGGCGCCCGCGTGGCGACGCACCTGGACGACCAGCGTCCCGACCTGCTGGTCGAGTGCGCCGGCCACCATGCGCTGGAAGAGCACATCGTGCCGGCGCTGGAACGCGGCATCCCGTGCATGGTGGTGTCGGTGGGCGCGCTGTCCGAGCCCGGCATGGCCGAGCGGCTGGAAGCGGCCGCGCGCCGCGGCGGCACCCAGGTGCAGCTGTTGTCAGGTGCGATCGGCGCGATCGATGCGCTGGCCGCGGCGCGTGTCGGCGGGCTGGACGAAGTCATCTACACCGGCCGCAAGCCGGCTCGCGCCTGGGCCGGCACGCCGGCCGAGCAGCTCTTCGACCTGGATGCGCTGACCGAGGCGACCGTGATCTTCGAAGGCACGGCCCGCGACGCGGCGCGTCTGTATCCCAAGAACGCCAACGTGGCCGCCACGGTGTCGCTGGCAGGCTTGGGGCTGGACCGCACCTCGGTCAAGCTGCTGGCCGACCCGCATGCGGTGGAGAACGTGCACCACGTGGAAGCGCGCGGCGCCTTCGGCGGCTTCGAGCTGACGATGCGCGGCAAGCCGCTGGCGGCCAATCCCAAGACTTCCGCGCTGACCGTGTTCAGCGTGGTGCGCGCACTGGGAAACCGGGCGCACGCGGTATCGATCTAGTCCCGGCAGCCAACGCCCCACAGACTTAGCAGGCAACGACAATGAAGACGCAAGAAGTACTCCCCATCTGCATCGCGGGCGAATGGCGCCTGGGGACCGGCGACCGCTATGGCACCCGCTATCCGGCTACCGGCGAAGTGGTGGCAGAACTGAACGCCGCCAGCCTGGCGGACGTGGAAGAAGCGGTGCAGGGCGCCCATCAGGCCTTCCTCACCAGCGGCTGGGCCCAACGCAAGCCGCATGAGCGCGCCGCCGTGCTGTACCGCGTGGCCGAGCTGATCCGCGCCCAGGGCGAGCAGCTGGCCCAGCGCCAGCGCCTGGACAACGGCAAGCCGATCAGCGAGACGCGCGCCCTGGTGGCCAGCGCCGCCGGCACCTTCCAGTTCTTTGCCGCCGCCTGCGAGACGCTGGAAGAAACCATCACGCCGCAGCGCGGCGACTGCCTGACCATGAGCGTGTACGAGCCGATGGGCGTGGTTGCGGCGATCACGCCGTGGAACTCGCCGATCGCCAGCGAGGCGCAGAAGATGGCGCCCGCGCTCGCCGCCGGCAACGCCGTGGTGGTCAAGCCCGCCGAGGTCACGCCGCTGATGGCGCTGGAGCTGGCGCGCATCTGCGAAGAGGCCGGCGTGCCCAAGGGCCTGCTCAGCGTGCTGCCCGGCAAGGGTTCGGTCATCGGCGACGCCATCACCAAGCATCCGCTGGTGCGCCGCGTGTCGTTCACCGGCGGCACCACCACCGGCAAGCACATCGCCCATATCGCCGCCGACAAGATGATGCCGGTGTCGCTGGAACTGGGCGGCAAGTCGCCGACCATGGTGTTCGACGATGCCGACCTGGACCACGCGGTCAACGGCGTGCTGTACGGCATCTTCAGCTCGTCGGGCGAGTCGTGCATCGCCGGCTCGCGCCTGTTCGTGGCGCGCTCGCAGTACGAGGCCTTTATCGACCGCCTGGCCGCGGGCGCCGCGCACCTGCGCGTGGGCGACCCCGCCGACGAGCGTACCCAGATGGGCCCGCTGATTACCGACCGCCACCGCGACAGCATCGAGTCGTACGTGGCCGCCGGCGTGGAAGAGGGCGGCCAGCTGCGCACCGGCGGCCTGCGCCCAGACGTGGCCGGCCTGCCCAACGGCTATTTCTACACGCCGACCATCATCGAAGGGCTGGATAACAACGCCCGCATCTGCCAGGAAGAGATCTTCGGGCCGGTGCTGGTCGCAATCCCGTTCGACGACGAGGATGACCTGATCGCGCAGGCCAACGACAGCGTCTATGCGCTTGCCGCGGGCATCTGGACGCGCGACTACAAGCGCGCCTGGCGCGTGGCACGCGCCGTGCAGGCGGGCAATGTGTGGATCAACACCTACAAGCAATTCTCGATCGCGACGCCGTTCGGCGGCTGGCGCGACAGCGGCCTGGGCCGCGAGAAGGGGCGGCTTGGCATCCTGCAGTACATGGAGCAGAAGAGCGTGTACTGGGGTCTGAACGAACAACCGCTGCCGTGGGCCAACCACTGAACCCGGCAGGCTGGAGAGAAGCAATGATCAAGGTATTGGGGATCGACGAGATCGTCTACGGCGCGGATGACTTTGACGCCTGCCGTGGCTTTTTCACCGACTGGGGCCTGGCCATCAAGCGCGACGATGCGCAGGGCCTGGATTTTGAAACGCTGAACGGCTGCCGCGTGCTGGTGCGCCGCATCGACGATGCCACGCTGCCGCCCGCGATCGAGGCCGGCCCGACGCTGCGCGAAGTGGTGTGGGGCGTCGAGTCACAGGCCTCGCTGGACCAGCTCGCCAAGGCAATCGCTGATGCACCGGGCTTCGTGAAGCAAGGCGAGGGCGATACGCTGCGCGTGGGCTGCACCGATCCGAACGGCCTGGCCGTGCGTTTCCAGGTCACCCGCAAGCATGACGTGCAGGTCGAATGCGCGCTGATGAACACGTGGAACGACAAGCCGCGCCTGAACCAGCGCAGCCCGATCTACGACCATGCCACCCCGATCGAAGTGGGCCACGTGGTGTTCTTCGTCAAGGACGTCAAGGCCACTGAGCGCTTCTATGTCGAGAAGTTCGGCTTCGTGCCGTCGGACCGCTACCCGGACCGCGGCGCCTTCCTGCGCTGCACGCCCGAAGGCGGCCACCACGACCTGTTCCTGCTGCAGCTGCCGGAACCGAAGAGCGGCCTGAATCACGTCGCCTTCACCGTGCGCGACATCCACGAAGTCTTCGGCGGCGGCATGCATGTCTCGCGCAAGGGCTGGGATACGCAGCTCGGCCCGGGCCGGCACCCGATCTCGTCGGCCTACTTCTGGTACTTCAAGAACCCGGCCGGCGGCCTGATCGAGTACTACGCCGACGAAGACCAGCTCGACGAACACTGGGAGCCGCGCGCTTTCGAGCCGGGCCCGACCATGTTCGCCGAATGGGCGATCGAAGGCGGCATCGACGGCAACACCCGCCGCCAGAAGAACGCGGGCGGACCGGCAGGCAAGTTCCTGACCGAGAAGCGGTAAGTCAGCAGCAATCGAAGGAAGCAGCAATGAGTGCCCACCAGTCCCTGACCCTGCGCGTCCACGCCATGCGCTATGAAGCGCGCGGCGTGGTCAGCATCGAACTGCAAGATCCCGAAGGGAAGACCCTGCCCGAGTACAGCCCGGGCGCCCATATCGACCTGCACCTGGGCAACGGCCTGGTGCGCAGCTACTCGCTGTGCGGCGCGCCCGAAGCGCGCCGGCGCTATACCGTGGGCGTGCTGCTGGACCGCGGCAGCCGCGGCGGTTCGCGCTACGTGCATGAGCAGCTGCGCGTGGGCGCCACGCTGACCGTGGGGGCGCCGCGCAACAACTTCGAGCTGGACGAAAGCGCCGCGCACACCGTGCTGGTCGCCGGCGGCATCGGCGTCACGCCGATCGTCTGCATGGCGCGCCGCCTGGCCGAGCTGGGCAGGTCGTTCACGCTGATCTACTGCGCCCGTTCGCGTGCCGAGGCCGCATTCGTCGAACAGCTGTCGGCCCATGGCGATGCCGTGCACTTTCACTTCGACGACGAGGCCGGCGTGCCGCCGGACCTGAACGCGATGCTGGCCGGCCAGGAGGTGCAGACGCACTTCTACTGCTGCGGCCCCGGTCCGATGCTGAAGGCGTTCGAGGCTGCCTGCGAAGCGCATGGCTACCCGAACGTGCATATCGAGCGCTTTGCCGCCGACCCCTCGACCGAGGCGGTGCAGGAGGGCGAGTACACCGTGTCGCTGTCGCGCACCGGCACCACCGTCAAGGTGCCGTCCGGCAAGTCGCTGCTGGACGCACTGCTCGATGCCGGCGTGCAGATGGACTACAGCTGCCGCGAAGGCGTGTGCGGCTCGTGCGAGACCGCGGTGCTGGAAGGTTGCCCCGATCATCGCGACAGCGTGCTCAGCAACAGCGAGCGCGCCAGCAACAAGACCATGATGGTGTGCGTGTCGGGGTGCAAGGGCAGCAAGCTGGTGCTGGACTTGTAATTTCGCGATTGTGTTCTCCCCTCTCCCGCGCGCGGGAGAGGGGCGGGAGAGAGGGCCAGCGCACGCCGTAGCCGATGCGCTGTCGAATCCCGACTGCCTCTTCCCAGGCCGCCGGGCAAGCCGCGGCATCTGCCGTTATCAAGTGCCTGCCCTCTCCCCCGGCCCCTCTCCCGCAAGCGGGAGAGGGGAGCAACCCCCGAAGAATCAAACCGAGAAGCCCCGTGTTAACCCAGAGACAAGACGCAGCGTCCCCCGGCGCACCGGTGGCCGCCACCGCAGGTATCGTGACCACGGCCGACAGCGCCGGCCAGAGCGCGGCGGCGGCCCGCAGCGGCCCGCTCACGCGCGGCAATATCGTTGCCCGCATCGAGCGCATGCCGGGCAATGCCATGCATATCCGCGCCCGGCTGCTGATCGGCCTGGCCACCTTCTTCGATGGCTTCGACGTCATCGCCATCGCAGCCACGCTGCCGCTGCTGATCGCGCAGTGGTCGCTGACGCCGGGCCAGATCGGCGTGCTGATCGCTGCGCCTTCGGTCGGCCAGCTGGTCGGCGCGCTGCTGTTCCCGGGGCTGGCCGAGCGCTTCGGCCGGCTGCGCTCGATCGGCTGGAGCGCGGGCATCATCGGCCTGATGAGCATTGCCTGCGGCTTCGCGCCGTCGTTCGAGATCTTCTTGCTGCTGCGCATCGTGCAGGGCCTCGGCCTTGGCGGTGAGCTGCCGGTGGCCGCCACCTATATCAACGAAGTCACGCGCGCGCATGGCCGTGGGCGCTTCGTGCTGCTGTACGAGGTGGTGTTCCCGATCGGCCTGATGGTGTCCAACGGCGTTGGCGCCTGGCTGGTGCCGCACTACGGCTGGGAGGTGATGTACTTCATCGGCGGCGTGCCGCTGGTGCTGTTCTTCATCCTGCGCCGCGTGATCCCGGAATCGCCACGCTGGCTGGCGGAGAAAGGCCGTCTTGAAGAAGCCGATGCCGCACTGCGTGCGTTCGAGGCGCGCGCCAAGGATCCGCTGCCGCCGCCGGTCAATGCCGGCAGCTACGACCGCATGACCCAGCACCCGCGCCGGCGCGTGCGTGACCTGGTCAGCAAGGCCTACCTCGGCCGCACGCTGGCGGTATGGATGCTGTGGGCAACCTGCGGCTTTATCCAGTACGGGCTGTCGACGTGGCTGCCCACGGTCTACAAGACCGTCTACCACGCGCCGCTGCAGCTGGCGCTGAACCTTGCCGCCGGCGCCTCGGTGCTGGGCGTGGTCGGCTCGCTGGTGTGCGCGATGATTGTCGACAAGGTGGGCCGCAAGCCGGTGATCAACGTGTCGTTCCTGCTGTGCGCGCTGTCGCTGGTGCTGGCGGGGGTGTTCCACGCTTCGAACGTGTATGTGGTAGCGACCTTCTGCGCGCTGGCGATGGGCTTCCTGGCCAGCGGCTTTATCACCGCCTATGTTTACACGCCCGAGTTGTACCCGACCAGCGTCCGCGCGATGGGCTGCGGCCTGGGCGGCGCCTGGCTGAAGCTGGCGGCGATCTTCGCGCCTGGCCTGATCGCCAGCACCATTGGCAGCGGCAACCTCAGCGTCGCCTTCTTCGCGCTGTCCGTGGTGCCGGCGCTGGCGGCTGTCACCGTGCATTTCCTTGGCATCGAGACCAAGGGGCGGGTGCTGGAAGAACTGGAGGTCTGAACGGGCGTGCTGGTCCCGTTCCCTTCGGGCCGCCCCGCAATCCGGGTGCGGCACTTTTTCTTTATTCCTGCGTGCGCAACAGCTTGCGCAGCCCCTGGTAAACCGCTTCCCGCTCCTCCGGCGACAACTGCCGGATCACCTGCGCCTGCCCCCGCCGCGCCAGCGGCATCACCTGGTCGTGCAGCGCGGCACCGGCTTCACTGATCGCGCAGATCAGCTTCTTGCGCGGCGTGTTGCCGGCTGAGGTCAGCCGCACCAATCCCCGATCCTCCAGCAGCCGCAGCGTGCGGCTCACCAGCGCCTTGTCCGAGGTCGACTGGGTCACCAGCTCGGCAAACGGCAGTTCGCGCGCGTGCGCCAGCAGCGCCAGGATGCGCCACTCCGGCACGGTCAGGCCGAACTGTTCCGCATAGGGCTTGGTCACCGTGCTGCGCAGCGCGGTGACCAGCTGGCTCAGCATCGTGGTCAGGAAATTGTCGACGGTCAGGCCGCTGCCGGCCTCGTCGAGGTCGGTCCACGGGCTGGTGTTGTCGGTGTCTGGCGCGGGCTGGCCGTTGGCGGGCGCGGCGTCACGGGGCATGCGTTCCTCTTGGTCAGGGTCTGCCGGCCGCGGAGTTCGGGCCGGTTGGCGGGCCCGATTGTCTCACAGGCGCTCGCCAATTCCGCCACCGGGTGTCGCTTTCGTGTCATGCAAGAGAATTAAGCAAACTAAATCATGTCAATAGGTATTTAACGTAAGTTGAGTTGTCAATATTGGCGACATAGGATTATCAATGTTCCTGGTGTGAACGTACGTTTTACTAATAAAACAACCGAAAGTGTTGTAACCCGAGCCAACCCTGTTTTCGCGGTGCGCACAACAGCCCACTCCAACCGCGAATGCGCCCCCACAGGAGCTGTTGATGAGACACGAACGCCCCCGCCGCCTTTTCCTTGCAGCCACTGCCATGGCCGCGCTTGCGCTTGCCGCGGGCAGCGCGCTGGCCACCGCCGCGTATCCGGCCAAGACCGTGACCATGGTCGTGGCCTATCCGCCTGGCGGCGACACCGACGCCATGGCCCGGCTCTATGCCGACAAGCTGTCGGCGCGCCTGAAGCAGCCGGTCATCGTCGAGAACCGCCCCGGTGCCGGCGGCGTGGTCGGCGCCAGCTTCGTCAGCCGCGCGCCGGCGGACGGCTACACGCTGCTGTACACGCCCAACCCTTTCACGCTGGCGCCGATGGTGCTCAAGCTGGCGCCGTCGGCCAGCTATGACCCGCTGCACGGCTTCACCCCCGTGATCCAGACCGCGGTGCAGGCGGTGCTGCTGGTGGCCAACCCGCAGGCCGGCATCAAGACCGTCGGCGAGATGATTGCCGTGGCCAGGGGCGGCAAGACGCTGACCTATGGCAGCCCGGGCGCGGGTTCGCCGATGCACATCGCCGGCGAGATGCTCAACCGCGCCGCGGGCGTGAAGATCCAGCACGTGCCGTACAAGGGCGTGGCGCCGGCGGTCAACGACGTGGTGGCGGGGCACGTGAACTTTGCCTACGTCACGCTGGGTCCGGTGGCGCAGTACATCAACACCGGCCGGCTGATCCCGCTGGCGATCACGGACGCAAAGCGCTCGCCGCTGCTGCCCAACGTGCCGACGCTGGCCGAGCTCGGCTACAAGGACGTGGTGGTCGGCGCCTGGCATGGCGTGATGGCGCCCAAGGGCACGCCGCCCGAGGTGGTCAAGGTGCTGAACCAGCAGCTCAACGACGTGCTGCGCCTGCCGGACGTGACCGAGAAGATGGCCACCTTCGGCGCCAGCCCGGTGGGCGGCGCCCCGGCCGCGCTGGAAAAGGTCAACGCGGCCGACTACGAGCGGCTGGGCAAGGTGATCCGCGACCTCGCGATCACGGCGGAATGACGCAGGGCAGCGCATCGCGTTCATGCAACCAGACAAGCAGGAGGCCGGCATGAGCAAGGCCATCGTGGGAAGCTCCACGCCGCAGGTGACCGCGCGGGAAAAGGTCATGGGGCGCGCGCAGTATGCCGGCGACATCAAGTTGCCCGGCATGCTGCATGCCAAGGTGCTGCGCAGCCCACACCCGCATGCGCGCATCGTGCGCATCGACACCTCCGCGGCGAAGGCGCTGCCCGGCGTCAAGCTGGTGGTGACCGGGCACGATGTGCCCGCCCGCAACTGGGGCCCGCACCGCAAGGAGCAGCGCATCCTGGCCTGCGGCGTGGTGCGCCACGTCGGCGAGGAAGTGGCCGCGGTGGTGGCGGTCAGCGAGGAGATCGCGCGTGATGCGCTGGACCTGGTCCGCATCGAGTACGAGGCGCTGCCCGCGCTGCTGACGCCGGAAGCGGCGCTGGCCGATGGCGCGCCCGAGATCCATGCCGGCACGCGCAATATCGGCCATGAGATGCACATCGTGCGGGGCGACGTGGATGCCGCGTTCGAAGCCTGCGCCGCAGTGTATGAGGCCACCTACGACATGCACTCGCAGTACCCGGGCTACCTTGAGCCGATGGCCTCGGTGGCGGCGCAGGACGGCAACGGGCGGCTCACGCTGTGGGCCTCGACCCAGTCCGTGTTCCTGGCGCGCGCGCGGCTGGCCGAGGCGCTGGACCGGCCGGTCTCGACCATCCGCGTGGTGCAGGCGACCACCGGCGGCGGCTTCGGCGCCAAGATCGTCGAGGAGAACAACAGCCTGATCTGCGCCTTCCTGGCCAGCCGGCTGGAGCGCCCGGTGCGGCTGGTCAACAACCGGCTGGAAGACTTCCAGGGCGCGCGCGCCAGCGTGCCGATGAAAGTGTGGCTGCGCATGGGGCTGTCCGCAGACGGCGTGATCCTGGCCAAGGATGTGCGCATCGCGGCCGAATGCGGCGCCTACTCCGGGCTTGCCGGTGATGTGATGCACGTCACCGCCATGCGCAGCGACAACATGCACCGCGTGCAGAACGTGCGCTCGCATGCGGTCATGGCCTATACCAACAACCCGCCGCGCGGCGCCTTCCGCGGCTTTGGCGGGCAGCAGATGCAGTTTCCGCTGAACTGCCACCTGACCGTGCTGGCCGGCATGCTCGGCATGGACCCGGTGGAGGTGCACAAGCGCAATGCGATCGGCGCGGGCGAGACCAGCGTGCATGGCTGGAAGATCAGCAGCACCGGCATGGCCGAGTGCCTGGAAATGACCCGCAAGGCCATCGGCTGGGACGAGAAGCGCGCCGCGCCGCGCGGCACCGGCACGCGCCGGCGCGGCGTGGGCATTGCCGCGGCCATGCACGTCAGCGGCAACCGCACGCTGGGCAACTGGGACGGCTCGACCATCCTGCTCAAGATCAACGAGGACGGGCGCGCGATGCTGCAGACCAGCGAGTGCGACATGGGGCAGGGCGCCAACACCATGCTCAGCCAGATCTGCGCGCAGGAGCTCGGCATCCCGCTGTCGCACGTGACCGTGATGGCGCCGGATACCGATACCGCGCCGTTCTGCCTGGGCTCGCTGGCGTCGCGCGTGACCATCATCGCCGGCAATGCGTTGCTGCGTGCCGCGCGCGAGGCGCGCCAGAAACTGCTGGCACTCGCGGCGGAGAAGCTTGGCGTGGACGCGGAACAACTGGCGATTGCCGATGGCCGCATCGCCGCGCCGGGCCAGCCCGACAAGTCCGCCACGCTGGCGGAGATCGCGCGGCTGCATATCTTCCGCCACGGCGGCGAGGGCATCCACGTGCGCGCCACCTATGACGCGCCCACGGTGATGCACGACGCCGACTACTACGGCAACGTCGCGCCCGCGCACTCCTTCGCGGCACAGGCGGTGGAAGTGGAAGTCGACACCAGCACCGGCCAGGTCACCGTGATCGACAGCTTTGTCGCCGACGACTGCGGCAAGGCCATCAACCCGCTCGCCGTGCACGGCCAGACCCACGGCGCGACCGTGCAGGCGATCGGCTGGACCCTGTACGAGAACCTGCAATACGAGGATGGCCGCCTGATGAACGGCAACTTTGCCGACTACACCATGCCGACCGCCGACGCGGTGCCGATGCTGCGCACCGACGTGGTGGAATCGAACGACCCCAACGGCCCCTATGGCGCCAAGGGCGCCAGCGAAACCGCGATCCTGCCGGGCGCGGCGGCGATCGCCAATGCCGTCTTCGACGCCGTGGGCGTGCGCATCCAGTCGCTGCCGATCACGCCGGAGAAGGTGCTGGCGGGCCTGCGCGAACTGAAGCAGAAGGAGGCCGTCCATGCGTGACTTTGCCTTCCTTGAGCCGGCCACCGTGGCCGAGGCCAGCCAGATGCTGGCCGAGCTGGGCGACAGTTGCCGCATCCTTGCCGGCGGCACCGCGCTGATGCTCGGCATGCGCCAGCGCATGCTGACGCCTGGCCACCTGGTCTCGCTGGGCCGGCTCAAGGCGCTGCGCGGCATCACCTTCGATGCGCGCGAGGGCCTGCGCATCGGCGCGCTGACGCTGCATGCCGAGGTAGCGCGCTCGCCGCTGGTGCAGGCGCACTACCCGATGCTGGCCAGCATGGCCTCGCGCGTGGCCAATCCGCAGGTGCGCAACCAGGGCACCATCGGCGGCAACCTCTGCTATGCCGACCCCGCCACCGATCCGCCCGGCTGCCTGATGGCGCTGGGCGCGCGGATCGTGGTCAGCGGCCGAGGCGGCGAGCGCGAGATCGATATCGAGGACTTCCTGGTCGACTACTACGTCACGGCACTGGCGCCGGACGAGATCGTCACGCAGATCCGCGTGCCGGCGCCGGGTGCCGGCGCCGATGGCCGCTATGCGCGTTTCCTGCGCACCGCCGCCGAGCACCGGCCGCTCGCCAGCGTGGCACTGGCGGTGCGGCGCGAGGGCGCGTTCTGCGTCGAGGCGCGGCTGGCGGTGGGCGCGTCCACGCCGATCCCGGCCCGGCTGCGCCGCGCCGAAGCGCTGCTGGCCGGCAAGGCCGTCACCGCGGAACTAGCCGAGGAGACGGCCGCCATTGTCGCCGCGGACATCAACGCGGTCTCGGACATGCGCGGGTCCGAAAGCTACCGGCGCGAGATGGTGCGGGTAGTCGCGCGCCGCACCATTGCCGAGCTGTTCGGCGTGGCATCGGAGTAAGGAATCCCCATGAACCAAGTCAGCATCGAACTCACCGTCAACGGCGAGGAACACCAGGTGGAGGTGCCGGCGCGGCGCCTGCTGTCCGACCTGCTGCGCGACGACCTGAACCTGACCGGCACCAAGCGTGGCTGCGAGACCGGCATCTGCGGCGCCTGCTCCGTGCTGGTCGACGGCGAGGTGGTCAAGTCCTGCCTGATGCTCGCCGTGCAGGCGCGCGGGCGCCATGTGATGACGGTGGAGGGGCTGGCCGCCGACGGCCAGCTGCATCCGCTGCAGCAGTGCTTCATGGACAACGGCGGGCTGCAGTGCGGCTATTGCACGCCGGGCTTCCTGATGGCCTCGTGCGCGCTGCTTGCCAATAACCCCAACCCGACCGAAGACGAAGTCCGGCACGGCCTGAACGGCAACCTGTGCCGCTGCACCGGCTATGTCGGCATCGTTGAATCGGTCCTGTCCGCCGCGGAGAAAATGCGTGGAAATTGAAAAGACCCTGGTCACCGCGGCGCCGCCGGCGCGCGTGTGGGAGCTGCTGCTCGACCCCAACGTGATGGGCGCGTGCGTGCCCGGCATGGAATCGATCGAAGTGCTGAGCGATGTCGAGTACATCGCCCATATGGCGGTCAAGATCGCCTTCATCAACGCGCGCTTCCGGCTGCATACGAAGATCGTCGAGACGCGCGCGCCGCATTACCTGCGCACCGAGGGCACCGGCGAGGACGACTCGGTGGCCAGCTCGCTGCGCCAGTCGAGCGAGCTCTTCCTGACCGCCCTGGACGATGGCGGCACGCAGCTGCGCATCAGGGTGGAGGTGGACGTGCTGGGCCGGCTGGGCACTTTCGGCCTGAGCGTGATGAAGACCAAGGCCGACCGCATGTGGGACGAGTTTGGCGCCAACCTGCTGGCGCGGCTGTCGCCGCAGGGGGCGCAGGCAGCGCCCGAGCCGGCGGCGAAGTCCGCACCTGCGGCACCGGTTGCATCGGCCGCGGCTGCCAACGGCCATGCGGTGCTGCCGACACGGTCCGCGCCCGCACCCGCCGCCGGCGGGCTGTTCTCGCGGCTGTTCGGGCGCGGCGAGGCCGCGCGCGGGCCGCTGTCGGACATCTGCGTTGAGCTTCGCCGCAGCGACGAGACCATCGTGGTGCGGTGGCCCGCCGCCCAGGGCGAGCAATGCGCGGCCTGGCTGCGCGACTACCTGCGCCCAGGGGCATAGGCGGAGCCAGGGCGGGGTCTGCCGGCAATACGGGTACCCTACGGGGTGCAGGCGTGATATATGAGAGCGTTACGCCAAGACCGAATATTGCAGAGACAGACCATGACGACCGATTCGCCGCAGGAAGACACGCAGGAAAGCGGCCAGGAGGGCGCCCCGGAGAGCGCCCAGGAGAAGTACATCGTGCCGGGGCTGGAGCGCGGCCTGCGGCTGCTGGCCGAATTCAGCAGCCGTGAGCGCACCTTGTCGGCGGCCGAGCTGGCGCGCCGGCTCAAGGTGCCGCGTTCGACCGTGTTCCGGCTGCTGGCCACGCTGGAAATGATGGGCTTTGTCGAGCGCACCGACGGCGGGCGCGAATTCCGCCTGGGCATGGCGGTGCTGCGGCTGGGCTTTGACTACCTGGCCTCGCTGGAGCTGACCGAGCTGGGCCGCCCGCTGCTGGACCGGCTGCGCGACGAGATCCACTATCCGTGCAACCTGGTGGTGCGCGACGGGCGCTCCATCGTCTATGTGGCCAAGTCGGTGGCCTCGCGCCCGTTTGCCAGCACCGTCAACGTTGGCACCCGGCTGCCGGCGCATGCGACCGTGCTGGGCCGCGTGCTGCTGGAAGACCTGTCGCTGGCGGAACTGCGCACGCTGTATCCGGAAGAGCGCCTGGAGGTGTATTCCGAAAGCACGCCGCGCACTGTCGAAGAGCTGTACGACATGGTCCAGCGCGACCGCCAGCGCGGCTATGTGCTGCATGAAGGGTTCTTCGAGGCCAGCATCTCCACCATCGCGGCGCCGGTGCGCGACCGCAGCGGCAAGGTTGTGGCGGCGCTGGGCGCGACCATCCCGGCCTCGCGCATCGATCCGGACCAGCTCGACAATGTGGTGGAACAGGTCAGGCGGGCGGCGGCCGAGCTGTCGAGCCTGCTCGACTACCGGCCGGAGGTGCCGAAACCGTTCGCGTGACGGCAGCGCGCGCCGCCAGCCATCCATTGGGAAGCAATATGCAGCAACGCAAGACATACAACAGGCCGCCGCGCCGGCGGCAATGGCTGGCCGGCACGGCGCTGGCCGCTGCGCTGGCGGCGTGCGTGCCGTGGCAGGCGGCGCAAGCCGCCGGCTGCGCCAATGTGCGCATCGTGGTGCCGTTCCCGGCCGGCGGCCCGGCAGACCAGCTCGCGCGCACGCTGGCGCACGGGCTGCAGCAGCGGCGCGGCACGCCGTTCGTGGTAGACAACAAGCCTGGCGCCAACGGCAATATCGGCATCGACACGGTGCGGCGCGCGCCGGGCGACGGCTGCACGCTGCTGGTGGCCCCGGCCGGCAACCTGACCATCAACCCCACGCTGATGCCGGCGCTGAGCTACAACGTCGAGCGTGATTTCCGGCCGGTGTCGCTGCTGGCGGGCTCGCCCAACGTGCTGGCGGTGCATCCGTCAGTAAAGGCGAATTCCGTGCAGGACCTGGTCAGGCTGGCACAGCAGGCAGAGAAGTCCGGCAAGCCGCTGGGCTACGCCAGCCCGGGCGTCGGCAGCGGCCTGCACCTGGCCGGCGAGCTGTTCCGCAACAAGGCCGGCATCACGCTGCTGCACGTGCCCTACAAAGGCACCACGCAGGCGCTCAACGACGTGGTGGGCGGACAGGTGCCGATGCTGTTCGGCACGTGGCCGACGCTGGCGCCGTTTATCCAGTCCGGCGCGCTGCGCGCGCTGGCGGTGACGCAGTCCAGGCGCTCGCCGGCCGCGCCGAACGTGCCGTCGCTGGCCGAGCAGGGCGTGCCCGGCATCGACGTCAGTTCCTGGTATGCGCTGCTGGTGCCCAGGGCCACGCCGCAGCTGGCGGCCGATGCGCTCAGCGCCGACGTGCGCGCGCTGCTGGCCACGCCCCCGGTGCGGGCCGAGCTGCAGCGCCAGGGCATGGAGCCGGTGGGCAGCACGGCGCAGGCGCTCGAGGCCCGCATCCGCGAGGAAACCGCGGCGTGGGCGAAGCTGATCAAGGCGTACGGGATTACCGCGGAGTAGCGGCGCTGCGGTATCCCATCAGGCCCGACAGGTCGCGCGCGGCCTGCCTGACTTCCTTCTCCACGCGCTCGCGCAGCGCGCCATCGGCTTCAAAGCGCTGCTGCGGTCCCGCCACGCTGATCGCGGCGATCACGTCGCCGTCGGCGCCGCGCACCGGTGCCGCGCAGGAATCGATGCCCGGTTCATAGGCGGAAAAGCTCCAGGCGCAGCCGCGTTCGCGATCGGCGGCAAGGATATCAGCCAGCCGCGCGTGCGTGGCCGGGCTCTGGCCGGTGACCGTCGGCAGGGGATCGGATCCCAGCAGCTCGCGCAGCGTCTCCGGCGGCAGCTCGGCAATCAGCATCCGCCCCGGCGTGGTCAGGTGTGCGGCCACGCGGCTGCCGACCTGGATATTGCTGACCAGCGAGGCCGCGGGCATCTGCCGCAGCAGGTAGAGTGCATCGCCGCCATCGCGCACGGCCAGGTAGGCCGACAGCTGCAGCGATGCGCTCAGCCGGGCCAGCACGCGTGCGGCAAAGCTGGTCAGGTCATTGCTGGCCAGCACGCGCGAGGCCAGCTTCAGGAAGTTGAAGCCGACCTGGTGCCCGCCTTGCGGCAGGCGTTCCACCATGCCCTCATGCTCCAGTGTATCCAGCAGCCGCATCACGGTGACGCGGTTCACGTCGATGCGCCGGCCCACTTCGCTCAGGTTGGCGGTGGCGCCGCCCTCGGCGATGAAGCGCAGCAGGCGCAGGCCGCGGATCACCGGCGAGACCAGCTGGGCTTCGCGGGCGTCTTCGGTATCGCCATCGTCGGCAAGGTCAGGCTGTGGGCGGGATTTGGGCATGGTGGTGTCTGCTGTCAACGGAAAACGGCCGCGCAGGCGGCCGTGCTGGCGGAAACGATCGGCGCGGCTTCAGCCGAGGGCGACGTTCCAGGCGTCGTAATCGTACACCCAGTCGGCATTGCCGCCTTCCTTCAGCCAGGCATTGCCGCGCGAGCCGATCTGGATGCGGCTGGTGCGTTCGTGGCGCGCGGCCTGGTAGCGTGCCAGCGCGGCGGGCACGCCTGCGGCACCGCCGGGTGCGGCATCGGCAAGGCAGCGCGCCAGCACCACGCCGTCTTCAATCGCCATGCCGGCGCCTTGTGCCATGAACGGCATCATCGGGTGGCAGGCGTCGCCCATCAGCGTGACCGGGCCGGCGCACCATGCCGGCAGCGGGTCGCGCACGTACAGCGCGGAGATCAGCACCTCGTCGCAGGCATCGAGCAGTGCGCGCGCCTCGGGGTGGAAGCCGGCATAGGCGCTGCGCAGGTCTTGCACGCGGCCCGGCGTGGTCCAGGACTCATGGCGCCAGGCTTCCTGTGCGACGGTGGCGAAGATAAAGATGTCGCGGCCGCGGTTGAGCGGGAAGGTGACGATCTGTGTGGCGGCGTCGGGGCCCCACCATTTGGTGAAGGCGCCCAGGTTGGGCACGCCGGCGAGGCGCTCGGCGGGAACGACCGCGCGGTAGGCCACCACGCCGGTGAAGATCGGGCTTTCCTGGCCGAACAGGGCGGTGCGCACGGTCGAGTGGATGCCGTCGGCGCCGACCAGCACATCGACGCGCTCCTCTGCGCCACTGGCGAAGCGCAGCGTGGCGCTATCGGCATGCGGCTCGATCGCCACGGCCTTGTGGCCAAGGCGCACGCATTCGGCCGGCACGGCGGCTTCCAGTGCGGTCATCAGGTCGGCGCGGTGCATGGTCAGTTGCGGGGCGCCGTAGCGGCGCTCGGCGTCTTTCTGCATCGGCAGGCGGGAAGTTTCTTCGCCGGTGTCCCACGTGCGGCTGATGCGGTGGCTGGGGCGTGCGGCGGTTTCGCGCAGGGCGTCGCCGATGCCTAGCCCGTCGAGGACGCGCACGGCGTTGGGGGTCAGGTTGATGTCGGCGCCTACGCGGGCGAAGCGGGGGGCTTGTTCGTAGACGATTGCGTCCATGCCGAGCTTGCGCAGTGCGATGGCTGCGGCGAGGCCGCCGATGCCGGCGCCGTTGATTCCGATCTTGAGGGGCATTTAGTCTACCTGCTTGGTTGTGTTCAAAAATGAACTATATGTTCATAAAAATATATGAGCGCAGGTGTAGCCAGTCAATTAAGGGTGAACCCTAGGGAGTGGTTTTCAGTCCTTTGGTGGGGATGGAGTTGGGGCAATGCGGTCGGTTTGTGGCTTCTGGCAGCGTGGCTGTTTCGCCGGCGTGGCCGGCGAGTCACTTTTTGTCCGAGCGACAAAAAGTAACCAAAAAACGCGTCGCCTATGCGGCTGGCAATCAATTCCGCGGCGTTGGTGGTTCGAGCGGTGGTGCTTGCCGTTTGGGCGTGGGTGCCCGTTCGACCCTGCTACGCCATGTGAGTGTGGGGCAGTGCCTGCGTTAACCCACTATTGGACGATCCCCATGCAGGGTGTAGGCCGCCTGCTGCCGACCGTATCGCGGGGACGCCTACGGCTGCTGCGCAGGCTCAAAGTGCGCTGTCGGTTTTTTCTGCGTTTGCGCGGGGCGCAGCCGAAGGCGTTGATGCGATATCGCCAAGTCCCAAAAAAGCAGCCGCACACGGCGGCTGCTTTTGAAACCATGGCTGGAACAGAACCGTTCAAAGCCCCAACACAAGCTTGGCAATGATATTGCGCTGGATCTCGTTAGACCCCCCGTAGATCGACGCCTTGCGATAGTTGAAATAACGCGGCGCCAGCACGGCTGCATAATCCGGCCCGACACGCGGCGCGGCCTCGCGCCCTTGCAACGCAGCCCACGTATCCTGCACGAACGGCAACGCCGCCGGCCCCGCGGCTTCCACCGCGAGTTCGCTTGCTGCCTGCAGGGTTTCAGTGCCCGTGAGCTTCAGCATGCTCGACGCGGCCCCGATCGAGGTCCCGGATTCCACGCCTGAGAACACCCGCAACTCAACCGCTTCCAGCGCGGCAGCACGCAGGTGCAGCGCCGCCAGCTTGCGGCGGAAGGCGGGATCGTCCAGCAGGCGGGCACCGTCGTCGGCAGGCTGCTCCGCGGCAATCTCCGCGATCTTCGACAGTTGCTTGCGCAGCATCGGGCTATATGTACCGCCGCGCTCGAACTCCAGCAGGTACTTGGCATAGGTCCAGCCCTTGCCTTCCTCCCCGATGCGGTTTGCCACCGGCACGCGCACGTTCTCGAAGAAGACCTGGTTCACTTCCTGCTGGCCGGTCATGGGACCGTCCAGCGTCGGCAGCGCCGACACCGTGATGCCGGGCGTATGCATGTCGAGCAGCAGGAACGAAATCCCTTCCTGGCGCTTCGATTCGCGGCTGGTGCGCACCAGGCAGAACATCCAGTCGGCCCACTGCGCATGCGTGGTCCAGATCTTGGAGCCATTCAGGATGTAGTGCTCGCCGTCGCTGTCGGTGCCGTGGTCGGCGCGCATCTGCAGCGAGGCCAGGTCGGAGCCGGAGTTGGGTTCGGAATAGCCCTGGCACCACCACACGTCCGAGCTCAGGATCGGCGGCAGGAAGCGCTGCTTCTGCTCGGGCGTGCCGTACTTCATGATCACCGGCGCCACCATCTTCAGGCCCATTGGCGACACTGGCGGGCAGCCGGCGGCGGCCAGTTCCGACTGGAAGATAAAGCGCTCGGTCGGGGTCCAGCCCGGCCCGCCGTATTCCTTGGGCCAGTTCGGCGCGGCCCAGCCGCGCGCGTGCAGCGCCTTCTGCCAGCGCAGCTGCGCGGCCTTGTCGAGGTAGCCGTTCTTGGACTGCGCCATCATCGCGCGCAGGTCGGCGTCATAGGCCTGGGCGATCCAGGCGCGCACGTCTTCACGGAACTGCTGATCTTGCGGGGAGAAATCGAGATTCATCGACGGGCCTCGCTGGGTAATCGTCTGGGTTCGGGGATGCCGGCTTCAGGCCGCGGCCAGGGCGGGGTAGAGCAGGTCGGCGTAGCGGCGCAGGTGGTGCTCGGCCGAGCCCAGCTGCAGGTCGATCGCGGTGACGCGCTTGAAGTAGTGGCCCACGGCCAGCTCTTCGGTGACGCCCATGCCGCCGTGGATCTGCACCGCCGCCTGGCCGACAAAGGCACCGGCCTGGCCGGCCTGGATCTTGGCCGCGCACGCCGCCTGGGCGCGTGCCTGCGGCGCGCTGGCAGCCTGCATCGCCGCCACCTGGGTCAGCGCCACGGATTGCTCCAGCTGCACGTACATGTCGGCCATGCGGTGCTGCAGCACCTGGAAGGTGCCGATCGGCACGCCGAACTGCTTGCGCTGGCGCGCATAGTCGATGGTGTCGGCCAGCATGCGCGCCATCGCGCCATTGGCTTCGGCACAGAGCGCGACCATGGCTTCGTCGCACAGCTGTTCGATCAGGGCAAAGGCTTCGCCTTCCGCGCCGATGCGCTGGCTCGCCGGCACCTGCACGTTGTCGAGCAGCACCTCGGCAGCACGCAGGCCGTCGAAGGTCGGGTACTCGCGCAGCGTCACGCCCGGCGTGTCGCGCGCAATCCAGAACAGGCTGATGCCGTCCCGGTCGCGGCGCGCGCCGGAGGTGCGGGCGCTGACCACCAGGTGGGTGGCGAACGGCGCGCCGACCACGGCGTGCTTGTGCCCGCTCAGCTTGTAGCCGTTGCCCTGGCGCGTGGCGCCGGCCTGCACGTCGTGGCGGCAGTAGCGGCTGGCGGGTTCGGCGTGGGCCCAGGCGGCGGTGGCTTCGCCGCCGATGATGGCCGGCACCCACTGCGCGGCCAGCTCGGGGCTGCCGTGCATCAGCGCGCCCCCGCCCAGCACCACGGTGCCCAGGTAGGGCTCCAGCGCCAGGTGGCGGCCCAGTTGTTCCATCACGATCATGTGCTCGGCCGCGCCGCCGCCCAGGCCACCGAGCGCCTCGGGGTAGGCCGCGCCGAGAATGCCGAGCTCGCGGGCGAATGCGCGCCAGCAGTCCGGGCGCCAGCCCGCGGCGGACTGCACGGCAGCGCGGCGGGCTTCGAAATCATAGTGGTCGGCCAGGTAACGCGCGAGCGTGTCGCGCAGCATCGACTGTTCTTCGCTGAACTGGAAATCCACCTTGGCTCCTTCGGAATGGGGGTGAGGCGTGATTGCAGTAGTCTGGCGGGCATCATCCTGCCAGGCCGCCCGGTGGCGCATCGTCGCATCGGACGAAGCTGTTCCGGCGCGAACGCAGCCCTTTTTTGTGGCACTGCGGCAAAACGGTGGCGGTGCCGCTTCGTCGCTTCCGACGATGGTTGAACCGGCTGGGGTTCCGAGAATGCGGTACCGGCATCCGCCAACACACCGACACCCTCGAGGAGTCCAACGCCATGCATCCGCACATCCACGCGCAGCGCACACCCGAAAAACCAGCCGTCATCATGGGTGGCAGCGGCGCAGTCGTCACCTACCGCGAACTGGACGAACGCTCGAACCAGGTCGCCCACCTGTTCCGCAGCCAGGGACTGCAGCCCGGTGACCGCGTGGCGTTCATGGTCGAGAATCATCCGCGCCTGTTCGAACTGTGCTGGGGCGCGCAGCGCAGCGGCATTGTCTATGTCTGCCTGAGCACGCGGCTGAACGTGGCCGATGCCGCCCACATCATCAATGACAGCGGCGCCAGGCTGCTGGTCACCACGCACGCGCAGGCCGAGGTCGCGGCAGCCCTGGCCGGGCAGACGCCGGCCTTGCGCGGCAGGCTGATGCTGGACGGCACAATGCCGGGCTATGACGCGTACGAGACCGCGCTGGCGCGCTGCCCGGCAACGCGCATCGATGACGAAGTGACCGGCGGCGACATGCTGTATTCGTCCGGCACCACGGGCCGGCCCAAGGGAGTGTATGCGCCGCCATCAAGCCCGAATATCGACGATCCCACGACCCTGACCAGCCTGTGCCAGCGGCTCTATGGCTTCGATGCCGAGACGCGCTACCTGTCGCCCGCGCCGCTGTACCACGCGGCGCCGCTGCGCTACAACATGACCGTGCAGGCGCTGGGCGGGACCGCGGTGGTGATGGAGCATTTCGATGCCGAGCACTATCTGCAGCTGGTGCAGCAGCACCGCATCACGCATACGCAGCTGGTGCCGACGATGTTCTCGCGCATGCTCAAGCTGCCCGAGGCGCAGCGCCAGGCCTATGATGTGTCGTCGCTGCGCGTGGCGATCCACGCGGCCGCGCCGTGCCCGGTGCAGGTCAAGGAAGCCATGATCGCGTGGTGGGGGCCGGTGATCTGGGAGTACTACGCCGGGACGGAGGGCAACGGCGTGACCGTGGTCAGCACGCCGGAGTGGCTGGAGCGCAAGGGCACGGTGGGCCGGGCCATGGTCGGCAAGCTGCGCATCTGCGGGCCGGACGGCGCGCTGCTGCCGCCGGGCGAATCGGGCACGATCTACTTTGCCGAAGGCCGCGACTTTTCGTACCACAACGACGAGGCCAAGACCGCGGAGTCGCGCCACCCGCAGCAGCCGGACTGGAGCACCATCGGCGATGTCGGCTACGTGGATGCGGACGGCTACCTGTACCTGACCGACCGCAAGGCCAACATGATCATCTCCGGCGGCGTCAACATCTACCCGCAGGAGGCCGAGAACCTGCTGATGACGCATCCCAAGGTGATGGACGTGGCCGTGATCGGCGTGCCCAACGAGGACTTCGGCGAAGAGGTCAAGGCCGTGGTGCAGCCCGTCGACATGAGCCAGGCCGGTCCCGAGCTGGCCGCGGAACTGATCGCGTTCTGCCGCGCCAACCTGTCGGCCATCAAGTGCCCGCGCTCGGTCGACTTCGCGTCCGAGCTGCCGCGCCTGCCGACCGGTAAGCTGCTCAAGCGGCTGCTGCGCGACCGCTACTGGGGCGGCCACGCCAACAAGCTGGTGTAGGGCCGCCTGCCGCTGCCCGCATTTTCGCGAGTGCGGCGGTTTACGTCATAATCCTCCGTTACATCACAGCCACGGCCCGCCTGCCTGCATCCGCAGCGCGGGCGGGCGCATCGCGCGGCCTGCAACGGCAGCGATGTGCGGGAGACGACAACAGCCAATGGCAAGTATCGAGGAGACCGGACGGCGCGCGCCGCCGCCCGCCGGCGCCGCATCGCTGGCGGCCAAACTGCGTCCGCCGCTGCTGACCCCGTTCCAGGTCGAGCGCGCGGCGATCTGCGAGACCGTGTGCGCGGCCGGTTTCGTCAAGCTTGTGCTGGTGCGTGCACCGGCGGGCTTCGGCAAGACCACGGCCATGCTCCAGTGTCGCGCGCGCCTGGAGGCCGCGGGCGGGCGCACCGCCTGGCTGACGCTGGATCGGTCGGACAATGATGCCTCGCGCTTTCTGGGGTCGGTCGAAGCTGCCATCGCGCAGGGCCTGGGCGGCGGCGGCCCCGGCCGGTCCGCGCACGCGACGCTGGCACAGGATCCCGGCGAGCAGGCGCTCGCGCTGATCGACCGCCTGGCCAGCCATAACGGCGCCTTCACGCTGTTCCTCGATGATTTCGAAGCGATCCAGAACGCCGCCGTGACCGGGCTGGTCTGGCAACTGGTGGAAAGCCTGCCGCCCGGCTGCCGCGTGGTGATCGGCACGCGCTGGGTTCCGGAATCCGGCCTGGGCCGCCTGCGCGCGCGCGGCGAGCTGCTTGAGATCGAACCCGCGCAGCTGCGTTTTTCCGCCAGCGAAACTGCATCCTTCCTGCGCCGTGCGCGCGGGCTGAAGCTGGAGCAGGCGGCCATCAGCGTGCTGCACCGGCGTACCGAGGGCTGGGCCACGGCATTGTGGCTGGCGTCAGTCGCGCTGGAGCGGCGCAGCCAGCCAGAGGGTTTTATCGCCGGCTTCTCCGGCTCCAACGCGGCGATTGCCGACTACCTGGTCGAAGACGTATTCCTGCACCTGCCCGAGGCGGTGCGCGACTTCCTGCTGCGCACCTCGATCCTGGACCAGTTGTGCGGACCGCTGTGCGACGCCGTGTGCAAGCCCGCGACAGCTGGCAGCAGCGACGAGATCCTGGCCTGGCTGGAGCGCGCCAACCTGTTCCTGCTGCCGCTGGAGAGCGAACGCTATGGCGAGCGTGGCTCCGGTGCGGCATCGGAGCAGTGGTACCGCTATCACAGCCTCTTTTCCGGCTTCCTGCGCGGCCAGCTGGCGCAGGCCATGCCTGACGCCGTGCCGCAGCTGCACCTGTCGGCATCGCGCTGGTATGAGTCGCAGGGGCGCCCGGTGCCCGCCATCGAGCATGCCTTCGCGGCCGGTGCGCTGGCGCGCGCGCTGCCGTTGCTGGACGGCGCCGCGGACGACCTGCTGGCGCAGGGCCGCATGCGCCTGCTGACGCGCTGGCTGGAGGCGGTGCCGGCGGAAGAACTGGCGCGCTGGCCCAAGCTGCAGATCGCGCGCGTGTGGGCGGTGTCGTTCACGCGCGGCCCGGCCGAAGCCATCGCCCTGCTGCAGCAGATCCCCACCGAGGGCGCGGCCGGCGACCTGCTGGCGCATATCCGCGCGCTGCGCCACATGCTGCTGAACATGATGGACCGCTTCGACGATGCGCGCGCCTTCGCCCGCAATGAGCTGCCGCCGTTGCCGATGGGCTATGCCTTCCCCGATGCGATCCTGGGCACGTCGATGGCACGCCTGGCTGCGGTCGCCGGCGACTACCCGGAGGCGCGCCGGCTGCTGCAGGTGGCACGGCACGCGGTGCGAGGCTCGGACAGCAATTTCAACAAGATTTTCTCGGAATCGGTCGAAGGGCTGATCGACCTGCGCCAGGGGCGGCTGCAGCAGGCGCTGGCGCGGTTTCGCATCGCCGCCAGCACGATGCTGCCGAACCGCTTCGGGCCCACCAACGGCAATGCCATGGCCGGCATCCTGCTGGCCGAAGGCCTGTACGAGAGCGGTGATTCCGAGCGCGCCAGCCGATTGCTCAACGTCTACCTGCCGCTGTCGCGCGACCTCGGGCTGCCTGACCAGATCATCACCGGGCACACGGTGCTGGCCCGCATTGCCTTCGAGCGCGGCGAAGCCGACCAGGCGCATGAATGGCTGGCGCAACTGGAAGCGCTGGGGCACCACCGCGGGCTGACGCGGCTGGTGATGGCGGCAATGCTGGAGCGCGCACGGCTGGCACTGCGCCAGGGCAATGTTCACGCGGCGCAGGAGGCGATCGAACGCGCCGCCGATCCGGCGCTGTGGCGCACGCGGCCCGGGGTCAGCTCCTTTGCCAGCGATGTCGAGGACATCACCCTTGGCCGGCTGCGGCTGGACCTGTATGCGCGCCCGGGCACGCCGGTGCGCGAGGTCATCGAGCGCGAGCTGGCGGCTGCCGCCGGCAACCAGCTGATGCGCCGCGCGCTCAAGCTGCGCATCCTGCTGGCGCAGGCGTGCCAGCGCACCGGCGACGGCGCGCACGCGCTGGTGGTGATGGGCGAGGCGCTGCGTTTCGGCGCTGCCGAAGGCTTTGTCCGCATCTTTGCCGACGAGGGCGACGATGTGCGCAGGCTGGTGGCCGATGCCTGCTCGCGCCAGTCGGCCAGCCTGCCTGCCCCCTATGTGGAAAGGCTGCTGCAGGCCTGCGGCCAGGCCGGGAGCGAGCAGGCCGCCGGTACCGGCCGGCCGGCGCCGGCGGCGCTGGTGGAGCCGCTGACGCCCAAGGAGCAGAAGGTGCTGCAACTGCTGGCCGAGGGCTATTCCAATGTGGCCATGGCCGAGCGCCTGTTCGTGTCCGAAACCACGGTGCGCACGCACCTGCGCAATATCAGCGCCAAGCTGCACGCCAGCAACCGCACCCAGGCGGTGGCCATTGCACGCCAGCTCGGGCTGCTCTGAGGCCGCGCGCGCAGGTCAGCCCGCGCGCGCTTGCGGCTCAGATGCCCATGAACTCCGTGAATTCCTCCAGCGGTGCGCGCACGGAACGCAGCTGGTTGGCGGGCGCCTCGGGGTCTTCGTAGCCGATCGCCATGCCGGTGAACAGCATCCGTTCGGCCGGCAGCGACAGGAACTTGCCGAGGGTCTGCGGGTACATCGCCCAGCATTCCTGCGCGCAGCTGTCCAGCCCTTCTTCACGCAGCAGCAGCATCACCGTCTGCAGGTACATGCCCAGGTCCGACCATTGCGGCGGGCCCATGCGGCGGTCCACGGTGCAGAACAGCGCCAGCGGCGCGCCGAAGAAGGTGAAGTTGTTGGCAAACTGCGCCAGCCGCCGCGCCTTGTCCTCGCGCGGGATGCCGAGGTAGTGGTAGAGCGCCTCGCCCACCTGGAAGCGGCGGTCGCGGTAGGGCGAGACCAGCTCGCGCGGGTAGATGTCGTACTCGCGCTCTTCACCCGCGGGCGCCTGGGCGATGCGCTTGCGCATGATGGCGCGCAGCCCCTCCAGGGCCTCGCCGCCGATGACATGGATATGCCAGGGCTGCAGGTTGCCCCCCGAGGGGGCGCGCGCGGCGGCGTCGAGCACGCGGCGGATGGTGTCGGGCGCAACGGCCCGGGGCAGGAAGCCGCGGACGGACTTGCGACTGGCGACGGCTTGGCTGACTTTCATGCGAATTCCGGAAAAGTTGATCGACGGGCGCGCTTCAGATGAAGGGCGGCTCGCTGGTCCAGTCGAAGAAGTCCGGCATGTCGTGCGACACGGTTTCCGGGAAGGCGGCGGGACGCTTCTCCAGGAAGGCGCTGACGCCTTCCTTGACGTCGGCGGAGCGCCCGCGCGACTGGATCGCGCGGCTGTCGAGCTTGTGCGCTTCCATCGGGTGGCTGGCGCCGGCCATGCGCCAGATCAGCTGGCGCGAGATCGCTACCGAAACCGGCGCGGCATTGGCGGCGATCTCGCGGGCAATGGCCTGGGCGGCAGGCAGCAGGTCTTCCGGCGCGTGCAGCGAGCGCACCAGGCCGCGCTCATGCGCTTCCTGGGCCGAGAACACGCGGCCGGTATAGCACCATTCCAGCGCGGTCGAGATGCCGACCACGCGCGACAGGAACCACGACGACGCCGCTTCGGGCGTGATGCCCCGGCGCGCAAAGACAAAGCCGAACTTGGCGTCGGTCGACGCCAGCCGGATATCCATCGGCAGCTGCATGGTCACGCCCACGCCGACCGCGGCGCCGTTGACCGCGGCGATCACCGGCTTGAGGCTGCGGAAGATGCGCAGCGACACGCGCCCGCCACCGTCGCGGTGCGCGCTGTCGGGGCTGGCGCCATAACGCTTCTCGAAGTCGAAGGTGGAGCTGCCGCCGGACAGGTCGGCGCCGGCGCAGAAGGCGCGGCCCGAGCCCGTGACGATCACGGCACGCACGTTGTCGTCGGCATCGGTGGCGTCGAACGCGGCGATCAGTTCATGCATCATCTGCGCGGTGAACGCATTGAGCTGGTCCGGGCGGTGCAGGGTGATGGTGGCGACACCGTCTGCAACGGCGTAGCGCAGGGTTTCGAACGAAGGCGTGGCTTGCGTCATGGGGGGCTCCTGCCGGGATGCTGCGAATATGGGAGGAAGTGTGCCGGGGCGGGGCGCCGGCACGGGGCTCGGTCAACACTAGTGCAGAATGCGCCGCCCGCAATCGTCGCTTCCGACGAGGCTCGGAATCGGCACCTGGCCGTAGACTGACCCCGATCAAGCGGCAGGGCCGGCACTACCGCGCGCCTGCCGGCGCAGACAGCAAAGGGACAACCATGAAGACACGAATCACCGAACTGCTTGGCATCCGCTACCCGATTATCCAGGGTGGCATGCAATGGGTTGGCTACGCCGAGATGGCCTCCGCCGTTTCCAACGCCGGCGGGCTGGGCATCCTCACGGCGCTGACGCAACCCACGCCCGAGGCGCTGGCCGAAGAGATCCGCCGCTGCCGCGAGATGACCGACAAGCCGTTCGGCGTGAACCTGACCCTGCTGCCGTCGATCAACCCGCCGCCGTACGCGCGCTACCTCGACGTCATCATCGAAAGCGGCATCAAGGTGCTGGAAACCGCCGGCAACAACCCCAAGGAACATATCGCGCGCGCCAAGGCCGCCGGCATCAAGGTGATCCACAAGTGCGTGGCGGTGCGCCATGCGCTGTCGGCCGAGCGCCTGGGCGTGGACGCGGTGTCGATCGACGGCTTCGAGTGCGCCGGCCACCCCGGCGAGGACGACGTGCCCGGCATGGTGCTGATCCCGCAGGCGGTGCGCAAGCTGTCGATCCCGGTGATCGCCTCCGGCGGCATCGCCGACGGACGCGGCATGGCGGCGGCACTGGTGCTGGGCGCCGAGGGCGTCAACATGGGCACGCGCTTCTGCGCCACGCGCGAGGCGCCGATCCACGACAACGTCAAGAAGGCGCTGGTGCAGGCCAGCGAGCGCGATACCAACCTGATCTTCCGCACGCTGCACAACACCGCGCGCGTGCTCAAGAACGCCGTGTCGGACGAGGTGGTGAGCATTGAACGCCGCCCGGGCGGCGCGCAGTTCGAGGACGTCAAGCACCTGGTCGCCGGCGTGCGCGGCAAGGCGGCGCTCAAGGCGGGCGAGACCGACAGTGGCATCATCAGCGCCGGCCAGTGCGTGGGCCTGATCGACGACGTGCCCAGCTGCGAAGAACTGATCACGCGCATGGTGGCCGATTGCCGAGAGCACCTCAGCGTGGCCTCGCGCTTCTTTGCCTGACGCCATGGCCGAGGCTGAAATCGAGCGGGCGATGACCCAGGCCATCGCCGCGCCGGGCGAAGCTGCCGGCGGGGACGTGCCGGAGGGCTTCGTCCCGCTGCGCAGCATGAGCGGCTACATGGCAGGTTTCGGCCAGCTCTACCTGCATGCGGAGCGCCGCACGCTGGCGGTGCGCATCGACGAGAGTCACCTGAATAACCTGGGCATCCCGCACGGCGGCATGCTGGCGACGCTGGCCGATACCGCCATCGGCATGATGATGTCGCTGGAAACCGGGCGCTCCAAAAGCGCGGTGACCGTCAACCTGAGCCTGGACTACCTGGATTCCGCGCGCCTGGGCGACTGGGTCGAGGCCCGCGTGGAGTTCGACAAGCTCGGCTCGCGCCTGCGCTATGGCACCTGCCGGCTGGTCAGTGGCGAGCGCTGCCTGCTGCGCGCGACCGCAATCTTTGCAGTGCTGGCGCCGCGCACCTGAGGCCTGCGGCAAACTTCGTCGCTTCCGACGACGCTTGCCACCACCCGCGGCGCAACAATGCAAAGCGACACTGCCGGCGCCAGATGCCGGCACTCCGGACAACACCATGGCTGCCCCGGCAGCCTGCACCGAACCAAGGAGATCACATGGCAGAGGCATATATCGTCGCGGCGGTCCGTACCGCCGGCGGCCGCAAGGGCGGCAAGCTGTCGGGCTGGCATCCGGCCGACCTGGCCGCACAGGTGCTGGACGCACTGGTGGAACGCACCGGCGCCGACCCGGCGCTGGTCGAAGACGTCATCATGGGCTGCGTGAGCCAGGTCGGCGAGCAGGCCGGCAACGTGGCGCGCAATGCCATCCTGGCCTCGCGCCTGCCTGAAAGCGTGCCCGGCACCTCGGTGGACCGCCAGTGCGGTTCGTCGCAGCAGGCACTGCACTTTGCCGCGCAGGCAGTGATGTCGGGCGCGATGGACATCGTCATCGCCGCCGGCGTGGAAAGCATGACGCGCGTGCCGATGGGCCTGTCGTCGCAGCTGCCGGCCAAGAACGGTTTCGGTGTGCCCAAGAGCCCCGGCATCGAGGCGCGCTATCCCGGCGTGCAGTTCAGCCAGTTCACCGGCGCCGAAATGATTGCGCGCAAGTACGACCTGTCGCGCGAGCAGCTGGATGCCTACGCCCTGCAGAGCCACCAGCGCGCCATCGCCGCCACCAAGTCGGGCCGCTTCACCGCCGAAATCCTGCCGGTGGAAGTGCGCACGGCCGACGGTGCCAACGGTGAAATGCACACCACTGACGAAGGCATCCGCTATGACGCCACGCTGGAAAGCATCGGCAGCGTCAAGCTGATCGCCGAAGGCGGCCGCGTGACTGCCGCTTCCGCCAGCCAGATCTGCGACGGCGCCGCCGGCCTGATGGTGGTCAACGAGGCCGGACTGAAGAAGCTTGGCGTCAAGCCGCTGGCGCGCGTGCACGCCATGACGGTGATCGGCCATGATCCGGTCGTGATGCTGGAAGCGCCGCTGCCGGCCACGGAAGTCGCGCTGAAGAAGGCGGGCCTGCGCATCGGCGATATCGACCTGTTCGAAGTCAACGAAGCCTTCGCCCCGGTGCCGCTGGCCTGGCTGAAGGCCACCGGCGCCGATCCGGCGCGCCTGAACGTGCATGGCGGCGCGATCGCGCTGGGCCATCCGCTGGGCGGCTCGGGCGCCAAGCTGATGACCACGCTGGTACATGCGCTGCATACGCACGGCAAGCGCTACGGCCTGCAGACGATGTGCGAAGGCGGCGGGCTGGCCAACGTGACCATCGTCGAGCGCCTGTAAAGCTGTGAGAGTCGCTGCGTGCCGCACAGGCACGCAGCGCATGGATCGCCGCAGCAAGGAGTAGTAAAGGGAGAAGGACCGGCGGCGCGGGCATGTCAGAGTGCCCGCGCCAGCAGCCGGAAAAGGGGGCCGCGATTTTCGCGGCTTTTCTTGTTTGCGGTGTGTCGCGCGCGTCAGGCGAACGTCACTGCGCTGCGCCGGTCGGCGCGTTCCAGGTGCGGCACGTTGTTGAAGCTCAGCAGCCGCTGCACGCCGCGGCCGACGATGATCTCGCAGAACGCCGTATTGCGGAATTGCAGGTTCATCTCGATGGCGGCCTGTGCAGGTGCGCCAAGCAGGTCGGCCGTGGCGCGGCCGATGGCGCCACCGGAGCTCACCACCAGGATGGCATCCTCGCGCGTCATGCCTTCGCTTGCGTGCGCCAGGGCGCCGGTAATGCGGGCGCCGAAATCGGCCCAGCTCTCGGGCATCTCGGCCAGCCCGTCCTGGGTCCATGCGGCGTAGGCCGCGCGGAAGGTGCGCCAGTAGTCGTTGTAGTCGCCGTTCTGGTGCGCGCGGTGGTCGGCGCCGCCGGTGTGGCAACGGTACAGCGCCTCGCCGTCGTATTCGTTCAGGCCCGCGTGCGAGACGATCGCTGTCTGCGGCTGACCCATGCCGGCCAGGATCTCGCTGGCGGTGTCCTGCTGGCGCACCAGCGTGCCGGACACCACGCGGCTGAAGCTGACGCCGCGCTCCTGGAAATACTCGCCCAGCCAGCGCGCCTGCTGGCGGCCGGTCGGCGACAGGCAATCGTAGTTGGCGGCGCCAAACGAGGCTTGTCCGTGCCGGACGAGGAAAAGCGTGGCCATGAGCGGTCCCGGTAAACGTGAGGCGGATAGGGCTGCGCCCGGCGCGCCGTTTTGCGGCAGGCCGGGGGCGCCGGGCACGGCGCCCGGCGTGGGCACATTCTAGGGAGGTCCGGCGCGCCAGCCAAGCAAGCGCTGCGCAATTCATGGCAGCCATGGCCTGGCTGCATTACCGCGGGTGGCGCGGGCCGGTGGTGTGCTCAGGCCGGCTCTGCGCAGGGGACGCCGAGATAGCCGGCCATCAGGCGGTTGAGTTCCGGGATCATCTGTTCGTCGTCGAGGTGCAGTGGGCCGGAATCATTGAGCACGGCATTGACCAGCACGCTGAACACCGCCTGCATGGCAAAGCGCACGCGCACCTCGGCGGTGTCGGCAGGCATCGCCAGCCGCGGCACCAGCAACTGCACCATGCGCTCCACGATGGCTTCGCCGCTCTGGCGGTGGGGCACCCATTCCTCGGGCCGCGTGGACGCATGCCGCAGCGATGCCCGGATCACGCCGCGGTTGGCCAGCGTGCCGAGCACCATGAAGCGCGTGGCCTTTTCCAGCAGCACCGGTGTCGGCACGTCCTCCCAGCGCTCCTGCGCCAGGTAGCGCTCAGTCGACGCGGCGGTTTCTTCCATGACCAGCGCACGCAAGGCCTCGAAATAGGCCATCTTGTCGCGGAAGCGCCCATAGAAGGCACCCACCGATACCTGGCACGCCGCGGCGATCTGCGCCACGGAAACGGCGGCAAAGTCACGCGAGGCAAGCAGTTCGCGGCCCGCGCCCAGCAAGGCCTGTTCGGTCTCACGCGCACGGCGCTGGCGCGGCGGCTGCAGGATCGAGGGGGTATCGATACGGGGAAAGGAGGCGTTGGCGGTGAAGCCGGATTGGGTCGCTGACATTGGCACTCCGTATTCGAATTCTGATTCGAATTTGAAAATACCGGTGCGTGCCGCGACGCGTCAAGGATTTTGTCGGGTGGCAGCCCGGCGTGGCGGGTGGGTGGGCTGCGCCGGAGGTGGCGTTGCGGCGCGCATGTGCCGCTTGCCTCGGCGCGGGTCAGAGCGATCCGAACACGGTGCCCAGTCCGTAGGTGAAGGCTGCCGCCATGCCCCCGATCAGCACCTGCCGCAGCGCCGAGAACCATCCCGGGCGGCCATTGAACGACGAGGTGCCCCAGCCAACCAGGCCAAGGCCGGCCAGGCACGCGACGATGCTGCCGAACTGCGCCGATGGCCCTGCGGTCACGAGGAACGGCAGCAACGGCACCAGCGCACCGCTGCTGTACAGCACGAAGGAAATTACCGCCGCCTGCACCGGGTTGCCGCCGCGCTCCTGCGGGTTGATGCCCAGCACTTCGCGCGCAAAGGTGTCCAGGGCCGCGCGCGGGTTGCGCATGATCTCGTCGGCGGCACGCTCGGCATCGGCCGGCAGCACGCCCTTGCCCACAATCACCGTGACCAGCCGCTGTCGGGCCCGGGTGGCATCATGCGCGAGCTCGTGCGCCATGTCGCGCAGGCGCTTGTTGTTCATCTCGCGACTGTTGGTCACCGACAGCCATTCGCCCAGCGCCATCGAGCAAGCGCCCGCCGCCAGGCCCGCCAGCCCGGCCAGGATGACGGCCTCGCGCGAGGCCGCCGCGCCCTCCAGGCCCATCACCAGGCAGAAGCTGGACACCAGCCCGTCGTTGACGCCCAGCACGGCTGCGCGCAAGGCGTTGCCGCTCGGTCGATGGAGCAGGCGCCGTACGCGGGTGCCGAAGCCGGTTGGAGTGGGGGCGCTCGACAGGGGCATGGTCCTTTTGCGATGGAGCGTTGTCAGTTGAAGCGCGGGCCCAGGTCATCCCGCATCCATTCGATAAAGGCGCGCGTGCGTGCCGGCAACAGTCGCGCATGGGGATAGATCAGCGATAGCGGCCATGCCGGCTGCTCGAAATCCTGCAGCACGATGCGCAGTTTGCGTGCTTCGACCAGTTGCGCGACCTGGTAGGACAGGAAGTGGCCGAAGCCCGCGCCTTCGGCACAGGCAGCCACGGCGGGCGCGGTCTGGTTGAATTCCAGGTTGCCGCTGACCTGCACGTGGAACTCCCGGCCGTCCTCCTGGAAGGTCCACCAGTGCGCGTGGTTGCCGGTGAAGCGCACGCAGTTGGCGCTGGCCAGTTCCTCGGGATGGCGTGGCACGCCGTGCTTGCGCAGGTAGGCCGGCGTGGCCACCACCACGCGGCGGATGCTGCCGACGGTCTGCGCCACCAGCGTGGAATCAGCCAGCGGGCCGATGCGCACCCCCACGTCCAGGTCTTCTTCAAGCAGGTTCACCACGCGGTCGGTGAATTCCATGCGGCAGCGCACGCGCGGATAGCGCTGCACGAAACGCGTGACCGCCGGCGCCACATACATCTGGCCGAACAGCACCGAGGCGGTCAGCGTGAGCTGGCCGCTGGGTTCGACATGGCTGGCGGTCAGGCCGGCCTCGACCTCGTCGATGGTGGCCAGGATGCGCCGGCAGCTGTCCAGGTAGCTGCGCCCCTCGCCGGTCAGCGACAGCCGCCGCGTGGTGCGGTTGAGCAGCCGGACCTGCAACTCGGATTCCAGCGCCGCCAGCGTGCGCACCACCGCCGGCAACGAGGTATGCAGCGTCGTGGCGGCTGCCGTCAGGCTGCCCTCGTCGACGATCCGCACAAAGGTCTGCATCGCGCGTAGCTTGTCCATGGCGCCACACATTACTCCATTCTTTGGAGTAGTCAAATATCAATTGCCCTATTTATTGCAACGGCTTCGGCGCCCAGAATCCGGCTATCCCAACCGTTGAGGAGAGTGCCATGCAAGAAACCAATCGCCCCGCCAAGCCGCTGGTGCTGTACCGCTCGCCGGTGTCCGGCCACGCCCATCGCGCAGAACTGTTCCTGGGGCTGCTGGGCTTGCCCTGCCGGCTGGTGGACGTCGACCTGCGCGGCGGCGAGCAGCGCGGCGAGGCCTTCCTGCGCCTGAACCCGTTCGGCCAGGTGCCGGTGCTGGATGACGACGGCGTGGTCGTCGGCGATTCCAACGCCATCCTGGTCTACCTGGCCACGCGCTATGACGACGGCCGCTGGCTGCCGCGCGATCCGGTGGGCGCGGCGCGCGTGCAGCGCTGGCTATCGGTGGCCGCCGGCGACATTGCCTTCGGGCCGGCGGCGGCGCGCCTGGGCGTGCTGTTCGGCAGGCCGGTGGCGATGGACGATGCCATCGCCCGCGCGCAGCGGCTGTTCACGCTGATGGAAATCCTGCTCGCCGGGCAGCCGTTCCTGGCGGCCGACCATGCCACCATTGCTGACGTTGCCGCCTACAGCTATATCGCCCGCGCCGAGGAAGGCAACGTGCCGCTGGCGCCGTACCCCGCGCTGAACGACTGGCTGCGCCGCATCGAAGCCTTGCCCGGCTTCGTGCCGATGCTGGTGTCGAAGGTCGGCCTGGCGGCGTAGCGCCTGCCGGACCCGCGTATCGCCAATCGATCCGACAAGGAAAAGGAGCTAGTCATGGATCTGCCCACATGGCCGCACGCCGGCCTGCCATTCCACGCCGGCGAACTGGCCGCCCAGGAGCGCGCCGGCAAGCGCGAACGCATGGCCGCGTCCGGCCCGCGGGTAATCCGTGGCGAGATGCCGGAGCAGCACCGCACGTTCTTTGCGCAGCTGCCGTTCCTGCTGGTTGGCGCCGTCGATGCCGACGGGCAGCCCTGGGCCACGATGCTGGCCGGGACGCCGGGGTTTGCGCATACGCCTGATGCCACCCACCTGCGTATCGACGCCGTGCCGCTGCCCGGCGACCCGGCGGCCCCGGCGCTGGCGCAGGGCGCGCGCATCGGCCTGCTCGGGATCGAGCTGCCTACGCGCCGGCGCAACCGCCTGAACGGGGTCATCGTGGCGCGCGACGAGGGCGGGATGACAGTCGAGGTCGAGCAGAGCTTTGGCAACTGCCCGCGCTATATCCAGTTGCGCGACGTGAGCCTGGCCGAGCCGGCGCCCGCGCCGCCCGCCTGGCACGGCGACGCGCTGGATGAGCAGGCGGTGGCCTGGCTGCGCGGCGCCGATACCCTGTTCATCGCCACCAGCCACACCGCATCTCCGCAGGACGAGGGCGAGCACACCGGAGGCGCCGATGTCTCGCACCGCGGCGGCAAGCCTGGCTTTATCCGCGTCGACGAGGCCGGCACGCTGACGTTCCCGGACTTCAACGGCAACAACTTCTTCAATACGGTCGGCAACCTGCTGGCCAATCCGCAAGCCGGGATCGTGGTGCCGGATTTTGCCGATGGCTCGCTGCTGCATGTGGGCGGGCGCGCCGAGGTGATCTGGGAGGGCGATGAACTGGCGTCATACGCCGGCGCCGAACGGCTGGTGCGGCTGCATGTCGAGCGCGTGGTGCGGCGTGCGGCGGTATTGCCGCTGCGCTTCGGTTTTCGCGAATACTCGCCGGTGTTGGCGGACACGGGCGCGTGGCCGGTGCGTTGAGTCCGGTAGTCCGGGAGATTGTCATAAAAATGACATCATAAAGTCACAAAAGAGTCACAATGGCGGCTGGCGACTGTTCGTAGCACCCGGAACCAGGGCGCTGGCGGGCAGCCCTGTATCAAGGAGAAATCAACCGTGGACAAGACGAAGAACAAGCCGCAAGCCCGCCGGGACATCCTGAGACACGCACTGCTGGCCCTGGCCGCCGCGCCGCTGGCACTGGCGGCGGGGACCGCGCAAGCGGCCTGGCCGGAAAAGCCGATCCGGCTGGTGGTGGCATTCCCGCCCGGCGGCCCGGTCGACACGCACGCGCGCCTGCTGGCCGAAAAGCTGCAGCCGATCCTGGGCCAGACCATCGTGATCGACTACAAGGCCGGCGCCGCCGGCAATATCGGCTCGGACAACGTCGCCAAGTCCGCGCCCGACGGCTACACGCTGCTGCTGGCCAACACTGGGCAGATGGCCATCAACAACTCGCTCTATCCCAAGCTGCCCTACAGCATGCCGAAGGACTTCGCGCCGGTGGCACGCACGGCGCTGATCCCGCTGGTGATGGTGGTCAACAACAACGTGCCGGCGCGCGACCTGAAGGCGTTCATCAGCTATGCCAAGGCCAACCCGGGCAAGCTGAACTTTGCCTCGGGCGGCAATGGCGGCATCTCGCACCTGATGCCGGAAATGTTCAAGCAGGCTTCGGGCACGTTCATCGTCCATATCCCGTACAAGGGCAGCTCGCCGGCGCTGACCGACGTGATGGGCGGCCAGGCGCAGATGATGGCCGACTCGATCCCGCTGTTCACGCAGTACATCAAGGCAGGCAAGGTGCGTGCGCTGGCGGTGACGTCGCCGCAGCGCTCGCCCGCGCTGCCGGATGTGCCGACGATGCAGGAGGCCGGGCTGAAGGGCTTCGAGGTGGTTGGCTTCTACGGCATGCTGGCGCCGGCGGGCACGCCCAGGGAGGTGGTCTCACGCCTGTCCGGTGCCTTGCGCACGGTGCTGGCCGACCCCGACACCAAGGCGAAGCTCGAGCAGCAGGGTGCCGAGCCCGCATGGCAGTCGCCGGAGGCATTTGCCGCCACGATCACGGCGGAGCAGAAGCGCTGGGGGCAGGCAGTGAAGGCGTCGGGCGCAAGTATCGACTGAGCCCCGGGCGGGCACCCGCGGGTGCCGTGGCTCATGGCTCAGCTGCGGCCCCGATATTTCAGGCTTGCGCAGTGGCCGACGAGCGCGGTGATGCAGCAGGCATCGCCGCGCCATTCGCCGCCGATGACGATGCCGTCCTGGCCGGTCACCAGCTTGCGCTGGCATTGGCCCGGTACCGGCGTGCGCTCCATGCCGGCATCGCGCGGGCCGCTGCCCGGGGGGCGCGCGGGCGCAATCGAATCGTTCCAGACATAGGCCGTGCCGGAGGGCAGGACCTGCACCGATTGCGGCGGACCCCACTGGCGCTTCGCCTCATCGACGGGGACGTTTTTCCAGGAATCGAAGACGTCCTGCATGGCGCTGGCCTCCAGGCCGGCGCAGGCACCGGTGATGGCAGCCGCCCACAAGACGGCCAGGCTTGCACGCACGCTGACGGCGCCGCGGGCCGTTTCGGCCGGAAGGATTGGGTTGGCTGGCATGTAGGCTCCGCATCGGCGCAGCCGGCTGCAAGGGCCGGCCTGTGCAGGCTAGCGGAGCCGCGTGCCTCGCTGCAAGCGTGCTCTGCGCGATGACGCACAGAGCGTGGCCGGCTTCAGTCGGAGACCAGGCCCAGGGGTTGCTGTGCGGCAGCCGGTGGCGCCTTGCGGGCAGTCTGTCCGGCCGGGATGCGTGCCGGGCGTGGCGCCCGGGCGGGGGCCTCGGGGGCGGTCAGCGTGAACGGCCTGTGCACGGACAGCGGCACCGCCTGCGGCATCCATTGCGCCAGCCGCGGCGCGAGGATCTGGTATGTATCGAGGTCGAAATGCGCTGGTGCTGCCGCCAACGCCTGCGCTTCTTCCAGCGTGGCTGCGCAGCCCAGGTAGCACCAGTCGTCGGCGACATGCCACCAGGTGCGTCCGTCGTGCTGCTCGCGCCAGGCAGCCGGGCCATCGAAGGGCCAGGGCATCAGCGCGATCGGCGCCAGCGCGGCGGCCAGCCGGGCGCGGTGCGCGCCCGACGGCTCGGCGCCGACGCAGGCACCGGCGCAGCGATGGACCTGGCGCGCAAAGCAGGGGCTGCCACGGCGGGTGGTTTTCTCCAGCGACAGCGTGGCCAGGCACAGGCCGTGTTCCTGCGCCAGCGCGCGCAAGCGATCCTCTGCCGCGCCGCGGCTGCCGAACACGCCGAACAGGTCGCGATGCCGGCAGAAATCCGTATCTCGATCCGAGCGCAGGCGTGGCACCGGCAGCTGCTGCGGCAGTTCCCAGGCATAGAGCCGGGCATTGCGGCGCAGCAGCTGGTTGTGCACCGGCTGCATCGCCTTGACCAGCCGGGCTTCGAGCAGCAGCGCGCCGGTCTCGCCGCCGGTCTCGCGCCATTCCACACGGCGTACCAGCCGGGCCAGCCGCATATCCTTGCCGTACCGGTAGTCGCCGGAGAAGTGGGCGCCGATCCGTTGCCGCAGGTGCACGCTCTTGCCGATATAGAGTGGCACGTCCTGGTCGCCATAGAAGATATAGACACCGGGCGCCGCCGGCACGTCTTCCAGCGCGGTTTCGTCCAGGCCGGCCGGCAGGCTGGCCCGCCGCACCAGCGTGCGCACGGCCGATTCCACCAGGTCGACCGAATACGTGGCATGGATCTTCTGCCAGAACTGCCACAGCAGCTCGGCATCGGCCAGCGCGCGGTGGCGGCCCTTGGGCGTCAGGCCGAAGCGCGCGATCAGCGCATCCAGGCCGTGGCGTTCCACGGAGGGGAACAGCGAGCGCGACAGCCTTACCGTGCACAGCACGTCGGCCCGGAAGGTCACGCCGGCACGTCGGAAGGCGTTCTTCAGGAAGCCATAGTCGAAGCGCGCGTTGTGCGCCACGAACAAGCGGCCTTGCAGGCGTTCGGCAAGCGATTCCGCCAGTGACTCGAAGCTCGGCTGGCCGCGCACCATCTCTTCGGTAATGCCAGTCATGCGCTGGATGAACGGCGGGATCGACATGCCGGGGTCGAGCAGGGTGTCCCATTCAATGATGCCGTCCGGGCCGACTTCGACCACGCCGATCTCGGTAATGCGGTCGCGCTGGGCGTCCGCGCCGGTGGTCTCCAGGTCGACAAAGACAATAGGGCGCGACAGCGCCGCGGCGAGAGCTTGGGCGTCGAGCAGGCGCGCCCCGTCCGCTGGCAGGCGCGACGGCAGGTAGGTAGGCATGTCAGGCATTTGCCGATTCTAAGGCGGCGCTGATGGTGGCACGAAGAAGTTTTCAAAAACCCCTTGCCAACCCCGCTGCGGTCACTTAATATTCGCCCCCTCGCAACACAACGCAGCGCTGCAAAGCAGACGCAGCAAGGGTTGCGGGGTCGACCGGAAGGGTTGGCGCAGCGAAGTTGGCGCGCTGGCCGCAGCGAAAAAAGATGCTGAAACGGTTGACGAAACGAAGAAAGCTCTGCATAATCTTGTTTCTCTGCTGCAGACAACGCAGCGGCGCTGAACGGCAAAGCCGGCGGCGAAGTTCTTTAACAACCAAACAACCGATAAGTGTGGGCGCTGGGTAGCGGACGCCACTGTCTTCGGACAGTGTTGCTTCACAAGTTATACAGTGCTCGCACAGCAAAACGTGACTGGATCTTCGGATCTGGTCAGTCAGTTTTCTGAGAGTGAGCGACCGCTCGAAAGAGCGAGGACCTTCGGGTCCACACAGAG